>LR778134.1:1500000-1800000 GCA_902809935.1 Ruminococcaceae bacterium BL-4
TCTTCCAGTGTAACCAACAAAACCTCGGAACGTTTTACGGGTTTCCCTAGTTCAATTAACATCGAAGTCGCTTTTACTGCAAGTTCATCTGGAAAAGATTGGTTTCCAACATTGATTCCAATTCCGGGAACAATATACTGTACTTTGTCTATTTCTGCTGCCATCTCAGTGAGAATCCCGCAGACTTTTTTATTGCCGATGACAACATCATTCGGCCATTTGATTTTAGCATCTAATCCCCACACACGTCTCAAAGCGCGCACAACCCCAAGTCCTGCCAGAAGGGTAGCATTTGTCAGTGGTTCCGGAATGTGCTCGGGACGCAGTAAAAAGGAAAAATAAAGTCCGGTACCAAAAGGGCTGTTCCATGCACGCCCGAGTCTTCCTTTGCCGCCGTTTTGTTCTTCAGAAACGATCACAAGACCGTCTCGCGCACCACGCAGTGCCTGACGTTTTACTTCTTCGTTAGTGGAGTCAATTTCTTTAAATACCTGGATCTCTTTGCCGAGAAACTGTGTATCTAAATTTTGCAGAAGATCTTCTGCATTAATTCGGTCGGGTTCTTTTAAAAGACGGTATCCGCGGTGAGTGGCAGAAGCAATCTCGCAGCCTTCTTCCCGCAGGGCATTTACTGCTTTCCAAATTGCTGTGCGGGAGATCCCAAGTCTCTCACTCAGTTCTTCTCCAGAGACATCCCCCGTGGATTTTCGCAGATATTGCAAAACTTCCTCTTTAGTTGCCATGGATTTCACCCTCATTTTTTAAACTGTATTTTTATTATAAAGCAAAGAAAAGTGGGAAGCAAGGTTCCTATCGAAAAAGATTTGTCTCTGAGGGCGGATTCGTGGTATACTAATATGAAATGCAAAGATAAAAGGAGGATTTTCAGATGGATATCAGACCCGGTGACCGCATTGAAATGAAAAAACCGCATCCCTGCGGAAATAAAATTTTTTTGGTTCTGCGGGCGGGTATGGATTTTAAAATTCGTTGTACCTCCTGTGGAAGAGAAGTTATGGTCCCGCGCTTAAAGTGCGAAAAGAATATTCGTAGAATCTTACGGGATGATCCAAAAGAAAAAGCTTAGGGACTCTTTATGAATTTACAGAATATTGGTAATTAATTCATAAGGAGAGAACTTTTATGTTCGAAAATTTACAGATATTTCAAAAAAGATATGAAGAATTAGGGCAGAAACTCTGTTTGCCTGAAATTGCAGGAGATCAGATAAAATTTGCAGCGCTGATGAAAGAATATAAAGATCTGGAGCCTTTGGTTAATACATATGGAGAATACGAGAAGGCTCAGAAGAAATTGTCGGAAGCGCAGGAACTTCTGGAATCCGGAGACCGTGAACTGCATGATCTTGCCCTTATGGATCGGGAAGAAGCGCAGGAAGAAATTAAGCACCTTACGGAGGAAATTAATCTTCTTTTGCTTCCCAAAGACCCCAATGATGAAAAAAACGTGATTGTGGAAATCCGCGGTGGAGCCGGTGGAGAAGAAGCAGCTCTTTTTTCTGCAGTGCTCTATCGAATGTATACGATGTATGCGCAGAGCAGAAATTGGCAGACAGAGCTTTTGAATTTAAATGAGACGGAACTTGGGGGCTGCAAGGAAGTTACTTTTCAGATTTCAGGAGCAGGTGCTTATTCCCGCTTAAAATATGAAAGCGGCGTTCATCGGGTACAGCGAGTCCCTGAAACGGAAACGCAGGGAAGAATTCATACTTCAACAGCGACAGTGGCCGTCCTGCCGGAAGCCGATGAGGTAGAGCTTATAATTGATCCCAAGGATTTGCAGATCGATACCTTTCGCTCCAGTGGAGCTGGAGGTCAGCATATTAATAAAACCAGTTCGGCAATCCGGATTACGCATCTTCCGACGGGGATGGTAGTCGAATGTCAGGATGAACGCAGTCAGTATAAGAATAAAGATAAAGCAATGCGGGTGCTCAGAAGCCGACTCTTTGAGATAGAGCAGAGAAAGCATGATGAGGCGATTGCAGAAAATCGCCGCAGTCAGGTAGGAACAGGCGACCGATCTGAGCGGATTCGCACTTATAATTATCCGCAGAGCCGTGTGACCGATCATCGGATCGGTCTGACGCTGTATAAACTGGAGGACGTTTTAAATGGCAGTTTGGATCAGTTGATAGATCCTTTGATTGCAGCGGATCGAACGCTTCAATTGGAAAAAAATATGCGCTCATCAGAGCATGAAAATTAAAAGAGAGGTAAGAATGGTGGAAACGGAACTGTTAAAAGCGGATATGGAAGGAATTGAGCGTGCGGCAAAATTCCTCCGGGACGGCGGTCTCGTCGGGATGCCAACGGAGACGGTTTATGGACTCGCTGCAAATGCGCTGGACGGAAAAGCCGTTGCAAAAATTTTTGCAGCGAAAGGACGGCCGATGGATAACCCGTTGATTGTTCATATTTCAGATTTTTCCCAGATTTATAATTTGGTAGCAGTTGTCCCCGAAAGTGCAAAAAAATTGGCAAAGGCTTTTTGGCCGGGGCCGCTTACTATGATTTTACCAAAAGCAGATTGTATTCCAGATGAAGTTAGCGCTGGGCTGCCGACAGTTGCAATTCGTTTTCCCTCTCATCCGACGGCGCAGCAGCTGATTACGACTGCCGGGTTGCCTCTGGCAGCACCTTCTGCCAATCTTTCCGGAAAGCCAAGTCCCACGACAGCGGAACATGTTATGCATGATCTTTCTGGAAAAATTGAAGCCGTAATTGATGGCGGCCCCTGTAAGGTTGGCGTCGAGTCCACAGTGATTACGTTAGCATCAAATCCACCGCGTCTTTTAAGACCGGGTGGAATTACATTGGAGCAGCTGCGTTCCGTTTTGGGAGAGGTAGAGATGGATGACGCAGTGCTGCATCCTTTAAAAGAAGGGGTGCGCGCTACTTCCCCAGGAATGAAGTATAAGCATTATTCTCCAAAAGCAAATGTGATCATTCTTGACGGCAGTGATGAGCAATATAGAAGTTATGTAAATTCTCACATTGAACAGGGAGTAATGGCCCTTTGCTATGACGAGGATTGTGCGGGATTAAAGAGTCCTTATTTGTGTTATGGGGCAGAGACGGATATGTCCCAGATGGCACATCATCTTTTTGATGCCCTGCGCGAAGTGGATCTTCTTGGGGCGAAAACCGTTTATGCTCGTTGCCCTGCACCAAAAGGAGTTGGATTGGCAGTTTATAATCGTTTGATGCGGGCAGCCGGATTTGAGGTGCTTCATCTTTGAAACAGCTGATTATTGGATTGACCGGCCCGACTGGAGCCGGTAAATCAACATGGACTGCAGCACTCAAAAATTTGGGCTGTAGAATCATTGATTGTGATCAGCTTGCCAGGGAAGCGGTACAGAATCCCGATTGTATCAAAAATTTGCAGTGCGCTTTTGGAGAAGATCTGATTTCGGCAGAGGGGCTTAATCGTAAGGAGTTAGCCAAGAGAGCATTTCAGAATGCAGAGCATACGAAACTCCTTGATCAAATTACGCATCCCGTGATACTCGCTTTACTGGAGAAAGAGCTGCAAAGCTTTTCAAAAGAACCTACTCCGGCGATTATCATTGATGCCCCGCAGCTTTTTGAAAGCGGGCTTGATTCTCGTTGTGATCTTATAGCGGCAGTCCTGGCACCGAAGGAAATTCGAATCAAACGGCTGCAAAAACGAGATGGGATTAGCCGCGAAGAAGCTCTTTCCCGAATGTCCGTTCAATATTCGGATGATTTTTTCCGGAAGCATTGCAATTTTATTTTAGATGGCAATCTTTTGCCGGAACAAGTAGGGGGGCGTGCTTCTGAATTTTTGCAGCAGGTATTGGAAGGAAACGCATGAGATATATCAAAAGACGAACAAACCGGAAATTAAGAAAGAAACGAATCTTGATTGTGATAGCGGGTTTGCTCCTGATAACAGGCATTATTGTTGGCTTGGTATCGCTGCTTCACAAAAGCAATGAACAGGTGCAGCATGCTGCATATCCGCAGGAGTATCAAGAGATCGTCAATCAATATACGACACAATTTCAAGTGGAATCTTCTCTTGTTTATGCTGTCATGAAAGCTGAGAGTGGATTTGATCCCCATGCACATTCTGGGGCAGACGCCAGAGGATTAATGCAAATCACACCGGAAACGTTTGACTGGTTGCAGTGGCAGATGCCGGATGATCCGGAATATACAGACGAAGATCTTTACAATCCAGAGATTAATATCCGTTACGGATGCAAATTCCTTTCAATTTTGCAGGGTACTTATCAGAATCTCGGCACTTGTATTGCTGCCTATAATGCAGGAATGGGCAATGTAAACAGGTGGCTTTCCGACGGTAATTATTCTGATGATGGAATCACGCTCAAAGAAATTCCTTATCCAGAAACTAAGACATATGTTCAGCGGGTGCTGAGCAATTATCAGCAGTATAAAAGTTTATATAATTCCCAAAAATAATTTTGATCGGAGGTATCAGGTATGGCAAAAAAACAAAATAAGGGCGAAACAAAAAAACTTGCCGAAAAACTTCTCATTAATCGTAAGAACGGGTTCTTTTCGGTAACAGATGAGCAAATTGAAAAGGCAGATAAATTCTGTGAAGGGTATAAGAAGTTTTTAGGAGCTTCTAAAACCGAACGGGAAGCTGTCCTTTCAACGATTGCATTGGCGGAGAAAGAAGGATTTACTCCTTATGACCCTGATAAGAATTATCAGGCCGGCGACAAGGTGTATTTCAATAACCGTGGGAAGGCAGTTATCCTGGCAGTCTTTGGAACCAAAGGCTGCAAAAATGGCGTAAGAATTGCTGCATCTCATATTGATTCTCCACGTCTTGATTTAAAACCCCATCCGCTTTATGAAAAAGATGATTTGGCACTTCTTAAAACACACTATTATGGGGGCCTTAAAAAGTATCAATGGACGACCATTCCCTTGGCAATGCATGGTAGAATCTGCCGGAAAGATGGTTCTCAAGTAGACATTTGCCTCGGCGAAAAATCGGGGGATCCGATGTTTACCGTGACCGATTTGCTGCCGCATCTGGGAGATGAGCAGATGCATAAACCAATGATGAAGGCCATTGAGGGAGAGAACCTCAATATTCTTGTTGGCAGCCGTCCGATTCGCGATGATGAAGGAGATCAGATTTTCAAACTGAATGTGATGCGCCTTTTGAATCAGGAATATGGAATTACAGAAGAAGACTTTGTCAGTGCAGATATTGAGTTTGTACCGGCGTTTAAGCCCTGCGACCTGGGATTTGATCGCAGTATGATCGGCGCTTATGGTCATGATGACCGCGTTTGTGCTTATCCTGCAGTGATGGCTGCACTGACGGCAAAAACACCTGAGAGTACAATCGTTACCGTCCTTGCTGATCGGGAAGAAATCGGCAGCGATGGAAATACTGGACTCAACAGTGCCTTTATGAGAGACTTTATTGCAGACTTGGCTGAAAAAGAGGGCCTTGTGCCGCGTCATGTAATGGCAAAATCGAAATGCCTTTCGGCGGATGTAACGGCGGCATATGATCCCACCTATGCAAGTATGTATGAATTTAATAATTCCACTTTCCTGAATAATGGTGTTGCGATGAGCAAATATACCGGTGGCCGCGGAAAAAGCGGAACCAGTGAGGCAACAGCAGAGCTTGTTTCAGAGATCCGGTCAATTTTCGAGAAAAATGATGTGCTTTGGCAAACCGGTGAAATGGGAAAAGTTGATGCTGGAGGCGGCGGAACGGTAGCAATGTACATTGCAAACTTGAATGTTGATGTTGTTGATGTTGGAGTTCCAGTTTTGTCAATGCATGCTCCTTTTGAAGTGGTTTCCAAACTGGATATTTATATGACCTATCGTGGAATTCGTTCTTTCTACGAAGCAAAATAATCGATTTAAGGTCAAAAAAGGGATACCGGAAATTTCCGGTATCCCTTTTTTGTGAGCGAAGCAAATTTAAGCGAATTTTTTCTGCCCACAATAAACAATTCCACGGTCGGCATCCACTGTGACAACCGTTCCGCTGCGCAAAATCTTGGTTGCATTTTTTGCGCCGACAATTGTGGGAGTGTCCAGCGCAAGGCCTACGATCGCGGCGTGCGAGTTGAGCCCGGGAGCTTCCGAGACGATTGCAAAAGCCTTTCTCATATAAGGAAGATACTGGTTATCCGTCTCGTGAACTACTAAAATATCACCTGCTTTAAAATTTTGTTTAGCGTCTTCCGGAGAAGAGCACACACAGAGATTTCCGCAGGCAGACCCCTTATTGGCAGTTTTTCCAGAAACCAGAATATCACCGACCAACTGTACTTTCAACAAATTTGTAGTGCCGGAAATCCCCAGAGGAACACCGGCAGTAATTACGGTCAGATCACCGTCTTTTACAAGGCCGGCTTTTCGAGCCATCTTAATTGCATGGTCAAAGAGCGCATCGGTATTGTCCTGTTCCTGTATGATGATCGGGGTGACTCCCCAAGAGATGTTTAGCTGGCGACGAACGACGGGGTCCGTAGTGCCGGTAATGATGGGGCAGGCGGGATGATATTTTGAAATCATGCGGGCAGTAGTACCCGACTTGGAAACCGTGATGATCGCTGCTGCGCCTAAATCGTGAGCAGTGGTACAGGTCGCATGGGAGATTGCTGAAGTGACGTCCGATTTAGAAGAGCAAATGGGGCGCTTTTTAAGAATAGCAGCATAATCGATATCTTCCTCGGTGCGTGTTGCAATGCAGACCATGGTTTTAAGAGCTTCTACTGGAAATTTTCCTGCAGCTGTCTCTCCGGAAAGCATAATTGCGCTCGTTCCATCATAAATAGCATTGGCGACATCAGTAGCCTCTGCACGTGTGGGACGAGGATGGCTAATCATAGAATCCAGCATTTGGGTGGCAGTAATGACCGTTTTTCCTTGCTGCATCGCTTTTTTAATGAGCTGCTTCTGCAGAATTGGAATTTCCTCGAGGGGGACTTCTACGCCCAGATCACCGCGCGCAACCATAATTCCATCCGAAACACGAAGAATTTCATCAATGTTCCGAACACCATCCATATTTTCGATTTTTGCGATAATACGCATATTATGGCAGTTATTCTTTTTTAATTCGCGCCGTAAGTTCAAAATATCTTCCGCACTGCGTGTAAAGGAAGCAGCAATCAGATCGAATCCTTCTTTTACACCGAATGCAATATCGGATTGATCTTTTTCACTGATAAAAGGAAGAGAAAGTGAAATATTCGGAACATTAATTCCTTTTTGAGAAGAAAGTATGCCGCCGTTTATTACCGTACAGTGAATTTCAGTCTCTGTGCAGGAATCCACATTCAGTTCAATCAGTCCATCATCAATTAAAATCCGGCTGTTGGGGTGAACTTCTTTCGGCAAACGTGAAAATGTTACATAGGAAATCGTTTCATCGCCGACAATGGGTTTTGTCGTCAGTGTAAAGGAGGCGCCTTCTTTTAATGTGACTTGCCCTTCCTTAAAAGTGCCCGTTCGTATTTCCGGACCTTTGGTATCTAGCAGCAGGGCAACAGGGAGATCAAGTTCCTCACGAAGCTGCTTGATTTTATCGGCTCGCACCTTGTGATCTTCATGTGTACCATGGGAGAAATTCAGCCGTGCAACATCCATGCCATTCTGCATCAACTGGCGTAGAGTGTCGCCCTGATCTGTGGCGGGTCCGACTGTACAGATGATTTTTGTTTTTCTCATACTGCAAACCTCGATCCTAAATTTTTGAAACTAAATCCATTTTACTCTGCAGTTGTGAAAAAATCAACAATCAAATTTGAATTTGTTTATTTGTGTATTTTTGGGAGTTTGCTTTTTAAGAAGTCGCAGGTTACAATAATAACAAGAAAAAATAAAATAGAAAGGAGAGACCGTATGGGCAAAAAAAGAACATTTTTGCGCAGAAACAGGACAAAGTTCGTGGAAAATGAGAACCGGAAAATCATGGTTAGCCGTCGGGTCCTTTTAATCCTAATTTTAATCGTTGTTTTGGCCGGGATATTTTTATGCTATCGGTCTTTACAAGAAATTCGGATAGAAGAGGATCAGAAGACGGTTTCTTCGCAGGCGATTGCAAAAGAGCCGCTTGATCCTTCTCTTTTAACAGTCATTTCGTCAAAATTCCCCTGTGATAAAGAGGAGAAACCACCGCAGCTTACAACAGTTTCCGGCGTTTCAGTCAACATAAAGATTGCGGATGCTTTAAAACAATTTTTAGCAGCTGCTAAAAAAGCAGGATACTCCATTCAGCTTAAGAGTGGATATATCAATGCAGATGATCAGGAGAAACTTTATCAGGAGAAGGTTTCTTCTCTAATTTCTGGCGGCGGGTATACACAGGTTCGTGCTGAAGCCGAGGCGGCAAAGACTGTTCCGCCTGGAAATGCGTGTGAAGATGCTTTGGGATTGTCATTTGAGGTGGACGGAGATTCGGATTTTGAGAATAGCGCAGCGGCCAAGTGGCTCGATAATCAATGCGTTTTTTATGGATTTATCAGGAGATACCCGGAGTCTAAAACGGAATATACCGGAATGTCCGGCAGCTTTACTCATTATCGCTATGTCGGAGAAGAGTCGGCAATGAAGATGCGTTCTTATGGGATGTGTTTGGAGGAATATGTATCTTATCTGAAGCAGTCGGGTACACTCAGTTGAGATTTCTAAAAAAGTACTTGCTTTTTTGAAATTGCTATGGTAAAATCTTAATGTTAAGTTTGCAGTTGGAAGAAAGAGGTGACAATCATGAAGGAAGGAATTCATCCCCAGTACAAAGAAACAACCATTACCTGCGCATGCGGAAATGTGATTCATACCAGATCCACAAAAGAAAATATCCGCGTTGAAATTTGCTCCAAGTGCCACCCGTTCTTCACCGGCAAGCAGAAGCTGGTGGATACCAGCGGTCGCGTTGATATGTTCAAAAAGCGTTATGGAATTGGCAAATAAATCATTAAACTGGTTTTAATCGGGCGGTGCAGAAATGCGCCGCCTGTTTTTATATGAGAGGAAGAACGTTTTTATGGAAGCCTATCGGACTTTGCAAAAATCCGGAGAACGGGATTTTACGGAAAAGAAATCACGATTTATTGGATATGCGTCTCCCGTTTCTACGGAAAAGGAAGCACAGAATTTTTTGCAGATGATCCGTAAACGTCATTGGGATGCAAAGCACAATGTTTCGGCTTATGTGTTAAAAGATGGGATTCAACATTGCTCAGACGATGGAGAGCCACAGGGAACAGCAGGGGTTCCGGTGATGAATGTACTTCTTAAAAATGGTGTGGTCAACGCAATGATTATTGTAACCAGATATTTTGGAGGAGTTCTTCTGGGAACAGGAGGGTTGGTACGCGCTTATTCCCATACGGCGTTGCTTGCCTTGGAGAATGCCGGAATTGTTACCATGTGTCCTGGTAAAAATTTATCTCTTTCTTGCAGCTATTCTCAATATGGAAAAGTTTCTGCACTGATTTCTCAATATGGCGGCAAAATTGACAAGAGTGAGTTTGGGGCAGAAGTTAAATTGCAGTTCCATATTAAAAGTGAAGGATTCCAATTCTTTCAAACTGAATTTACAGAGGCAACGAGTGGTGCAATTTGTGTGAAAATAGAGGGAGAAACTTATTTTTGCGAATGATTTTTTCTTTTTGCAGGAATTTTGCATTTTTTTGCGTATATTCATGTAGAGATGTTTTTAAAAGGGCGGTGCATATCTGAAGATGACAGTACGGGAGAGAACACAGAAGATTGAGAGACAGATTTTATCTCCATATGCGGCATTTTCCGATCAGACGAGAGGCCGTAAGCGTCCAGAAGAAGACGATGATTTGCGCACGCCGTTTCAAAGAGACAGAGACCGGATTATCCACTGTAAGTCTTTTCGCAGGCTGAAACATAAAACACAGGTTTTCCTTGCACCAGAAGGGGACCATTACCGTACGCGGCTGACCCATACATTAGAAGTAGCACAGATTGCAAGAACTATTGCAAGGGCGTTGTGCCTGAATGAAGATCTCACCGAAGCGATTGCTTTGGGACACGATTTAGGACATACTCCGTTTGGACATGCAGGAGAGCGCGCACTTAATCAGCTTTGTCCCGGAGGATTCCGTCACTATGAGCAAAGTGTTCGCGTGGTGGAACGTGTGGAAAAAAACGGAGAGGGACTGAATCTCACCGAAGAGGTATTAGACGGAATTTTGTGCCATACAACGGGAAAACAGGCAGAGACACTGGAAGGACAGATTGTGCGGGTCTCTGATCGAATTGCATATATTAACCATGATATTGATGATTCTGAACGTGCTGGGATTATTAGGGAAGAAGATCTGCCGCAGACAATTACCGATCTTTTGGGACACAGCAAAAGTCAAAGGATCAACACGTTGGTTCATTCCGTAGTGGAGAGCAGCCAACATGGGAAAATTGAAATGGAACCGGAAATTGAAGCGCCTTTTGATGAACTGAGACGCTTTATGTTTCATTCCGTCTATGAAAATCCGTATGCAAAGAGCGAAGAAAAGAAAGTTCCCGGAATTATCGGGAAGCTGTATGAATATTTTGGAGAGCCGGGAAATCTTCCGGAGGATATGCGCAGAATCGAGACGGAAGACGGGCTTAGCCGCGCAGTGACGGACTATATTGCCGGCATGACTGACCAGTATGCAGTCGAAAAATTTATGGAGATTTACATTCCAAAAGCGTGGAACCGCTGATTCTCTGAGAGACTAGAAGGAAGGAGGAGAGCCCAAAATGCCGCTGCCACAGGAATTCTTGGATGAATTAAAATCACGCAGTGATCTAACAGAAGTTGCTTCTTCCTATGTTTCATTAAAAAGGCAGGGAAGAAATTTGGTTGGACTTTGCCCTTTTCATAATGAAAAGACGCCGTCCTTCAATATTTATCCGGAAAACGGTTCATTTTATTGCTTCGGCTGTGGCGCCGGAGGAGACGTGATTACGTTTGTCCGTAAAATTGAAAATCTCGATTATATGGAAGCAATCCGTTTCCTTGCACAGCGTGCGGGAATGACAGTTCCCGAAGATGCAGCAGACAACGGACTGATGAAGCTGCGGACCAGGATTTACGAGATCAATCGGGAGACTGCTCGCTATTATCATCAGATGCTGCTTTCTCCGCAGGGAAAAAAAGCGTTGGATTATCTCATGAGCAGAGCACTAAGCATGAAGACAATTCGCCATTTCGGATTGGGATATGCACCGCCCGGTCGATTTTCTCTGGTGGATTTTCTCGGGAAAAAGGGATATAAAGAAGACGAAATCGTGAGTGCAAATCTCGCTTTTCGTGGACGCAGCGGCCATTTGATCGATCGTTTCTATGACCGTGCGATGTTTCCAATTATTGATCTAAGAGGGAACATTATGGCGTTTGGTGGAAGAATTCTCGGCCCCGGGGAACCCAAATACATAAATTCCAGTGATACGCCGGTTTATCATAAAGGAAGAAATCTGTTTGCTCTCAATTTTGCAAAAGATTCGGGGCAAGATAACTTGATCCTTTGCGAAGGCTATATGGATGTAATCGCGTTGCATCAGGCGGGTTTTACAAATGCGATTGCAGGCCTTGGAACTGCACTGACCCCAGAGCAGGCAAAGCTGATTTCTCGCTATACAGGGGAAGTAATCGCTTCTTATGATGCGGATTCTGCAGGGCAAAAGGCAGCTTCGCGCAGTATTCCCCTTTTGAGAGAAGCAGGACTGAATGTGCGGATTTTAGTAGTACCGAACGGCAAAGATCCAGATGAATTTATCCGCTCTTATGGAGAGAATGGACATGCTCGTTTTCAGCAGCTTTTGGATCAGTGCGGCAACGACGTAGAATATCAGTTGGAGAAAGCGCGTCGTACAGTCAATGTTCAGACACCGGACGGAAAAGTTGCTTTTTTGGAAAGTGCCGTAAAAATTTTGGCAACGCTTGATAATCCGATTGAACAGGAAGTTTACGCTGGAAAACTGTCTGAAGAGACGCATGTGGAGCGGACGACACTTTTAAGTCAGATAAAAAGACAGCGTCAGAAACAACAGAAATCCAAGAGAAAAAAAGAATTCCGTTCTTTTCAGCAGAAAAGGGTTGGTCTCAAAGATTCTGTGAATCCGGAAAAGCAGGATAAGCTGCGGGCAGCAGGGGCGGAAGAAGCGCTGCTTGCCTATTTAATTCGTTATCCAGAGGCTTCTTTACAGATTTTTCAGCAATTACCGCCGGAAAAATTCAGTACTTCCTTTAATTGCCGTGTATATCGGGTAATTATGGACAGAATGAAAGAGGGAAAATCTACAGATTTAACAGATTTATCGTCTGTTTTTTCTCCGGAAGAAATGGGAACTCTTGCGAGAATCCTTGCGAAAGTTGCGGACATTTCTATGAGCCGGAAAGACGCTCAAGATTATGTAAAGGTAATTCTGGAAGAAGCGCAAAAACAGATGCTGCAGAAAAATTCCAGTGAAGAGGACCTTTTAGCATATGTTGAATATTTGAAAGAACAGAAAACAAGGAAACAGGGGGATTAAGGAAATGACAGTTACACCAACACCGGATAAAAAAACAGTGATCCGGGAATTGATTGAGCAGGGTAAATCAAAAGGACAACTTTCAACCAAAGAGATTCTTGACGCGATTGGAGAGCTGGACTTTGAACCGGAACAGCTGGAAAAATTCTATGATACACTGGAGAGTCAAGGCGTTGAGATTATAGAAGATTTTGGGACGGAAAATTTGGATGACATCAATTTAAATCTTTCGCCAGAAGACAGCAGTGCTGATACTGGAGTCGGAAGCGAAAGTATTTCAGTTGATGATCCGGTTAAGGTTTACCTGAAAGAGATCGGGCGGGTTCCGCTGCTTTCTCCCGAAGAAGAGATCGATTTGGCTATCCGGATTTCCGATGGAGATGAAACAGCCAAAAAGCGTTTGGCAGAAGCAAACCTTCGTTTGGTTGTCAGTATTGCAAAGCGGTATTTGGGCCGTGGAATGCAATTTCTCGATTTGATTCAAGAAGGAAACCTGGGCCTGATTAAAGCAGTGGAAAAATTTGATTATACAAAAGGATTTAAATTTTCCACTTATGCAACTTGGTGGATTCGTCAGGCCATTACCCGTGCAATTGCCGATCAGGCGCGTACCATTCGAATTCCAGTTCATATGGTTGAAACAATTAATAAAGTGAAAAAAGTTTCGAGTCAGCTTCTGCATGCGAATGGCCGTGAACCTACTGCAGAGGAGATCAGTGCAGAACTTAATATGCCGGTAGAGAAGGTCCGTGAAATTATGCGAGTTGCACAGGAGCCGGTTTCATTGGAAACACCGATTGGTGAAGAAGAAGACAGTCATTTGGGCGATTTTATTCCAGATGATGATGCACCCGCTCCGGCAGATGCTGCTTCCCATATTATGCTCAAGGAACAACTTTCTAATGTACTCGATACGTTGACCCCCAGAGAAGAAAAAGTATTGCGCCTTCGCTTTGGTTTGGAAGATGGACGTTCCCGCACTTTGGAAGAAGTCGGTAAGGAATTCAATGTCACTCGTGAAAGAATTCGTCAGATTGAGGCAAAAGCTCTTCGTAAGTTGCGCCATCCAAGCCGCAGCAAAAAGCTGAAAGATTTTTTGGATTGATGGAGAGGAGATGGCGGCTATGGTCATGACTTTAGAGACGGATTATGCAGTTCGAATTATGGAACTGCTCACCAAGACAAATGGAAAAGTAGGCGCCGGCTCCATTTCAGAAAATACCCACGTTCCGCAGAGATTTGCCTTAAAGATCCTTCGAAAATTAGTATCGGATGGACTGATTGTTTCATTCAAAGGGGCTCATGGTGGTTATGCGCTGGCGCGTCCTGCTGATCAGATTACTTTGCGTGAGGTGCTGGAATCAGTGGAGGGCCCTTATATGATCAGTCGATGCCAACAGGATGAGTATTGTTGTGCGCACAGCGGCAGCGGGGCACATTGCCGGTTTCATAAAGTCTACGATGAGATCACTGAGATGGTCAGAAAAAAGCTTGACAGTTATACGTTTGCACAGATTTGCAGTTCGGACGATTTGTCATCAGAAAAAGATGACAATGTTTAAAAATAGGATTTTATAAAAAACGCTCTAAGCAAATCAGGTAGGAACGAAAATTCTTACCCGAATGCTTAGGGCCTTTTTATGGGCTTTTCAAACTAAATGTTTTATGAATTTGCCTTTTTCTATGTTATTACAAACGACTAAAATCACTAAGAATATTAGCTAATATTAGAAACAAAAATAAAGTCATACAGGCAGTTCCAGAGAATTTTTGATAGGATGTTTTATGACTTTTAATAGATTTTAGGATCTCTTTTGTTTTTTTAATGGGATGAAATGAAATATGCTTATAAAAATGATAATAGAGCAAAAGCAATAAAGTGGTTAAGAGGAAAATTGCAAAGCAGCTGCACTTAAGAATGAGCTGTACTTCATCAGGTGCTTTTTGTGGGAATAAGAAGTTACCAAATGGTGTCAATAAATATCCGAACCAATCATTTATAATATGAGCTGCAATCGGCAACAGTAAATTTCCATTCATTACAGAAAGACACCCCATCATAATTCCAAAAATTAAAGGTGCAGGAAATTGTGTTGCATGCATAAAAGTAAATAAAACAGTCGTCCATATAACAGCAAAAACTTTTCCGCTGCTTTCGCATAGATTTTCTAAAAAGACGCCTCTGAATATAAATTCCTCATAGAATCCTGTGAAAACTGCTAATAAAAGAAAGAGCCACGTCTGTGATAGATGCGCATTTATAGGGGGAGCATCTCGCCGTGAGTATAAAGCACAGAGTGAAAAGTTTAAAAAGACCGTAAAAAATATCCATAAAATATTTTCAATCAAAGAAAAATGACTCTTTTTTTGATGTTTGATGACTTCTTTGACTGAAGTCTTTAATAAGAGTTGAGAAGCAACAATGAAAATACAGCCATTTAAAATTGTTGCATAAAGATACTGGTCAATATTAAAAGAAGAAACAGGAAAGATCTTTGCTAAAAGAAATTGTCCCAAGAGGTCAATGAACAAAATAATTGCAATTCGATTGGAACTTTGCTCTAAAGTCAAATTCGTTTTCTGATTCATAAAACTGCACCTCACATAAAGTGCGATGACTTAGAATGAAGTCATGTTGCTTTGATCGACAAATGATGGGTAAGTAAATGAGAAATATAAATGAGAAGGGCAAATGTGCCGATTGCACAGGGAATAAAAAACCAAGTATGCATCGGTGTAAAGAATAGAGGAAGCAACGTAAGGATGAAAGAAAAAGAAGAAAATTTGGCAAAACATACTATGAAGAGTAAGATCGCCCATATCCAACCGATTCGATATAATAGACTTCCGTAAAAATTTCCCAACAAAAGAAATGTCCAATAGAAAGCAAACCGCCAGAGAAAAGCGATCGGAATCAGTGCGGGAACAAAAAACGGTGCGGATACGATCTCTTCATAAGGTGATGTCATTTGCTGCCACAGCAATGTAATTCCGGCGGAAACACTGTCGCTCTGCTGGCACATCGTGAAAAAGGAGATATACTGTCCATTGCTCATTAGGGATAAAACCCAGTCTAAAAAAGTATCGGTCAGGGAAAAAACAGCCGCGAAAACGGCAAAAGCTGCGCAGTAAGCGAGATTTTGGGTTTTCCGCGAGATTCCTAGAGCTGTCGGCATGCGAAAAGAATGATCACGCAGCACGATTGCCGTAATCAACAGACAGAATGCGGTGTTTAGTTCGCAGCTGAGATGACGATCATGTAGATCTGGTAAAATCATAATTGCTAGATAGCTGTAAAAAATTACCCATGGAATCCAAATGAAACGAAGTACATATCGAAAAAGGCCGGTAAATGATTTTCTTTCCTGAAATGGAATTAAAGTGATGGGCTTACGCATGAGAAGCTCCTCCTTTCTGATCGGTTAGAGCCAAAACCAGCTCGGAAAGTGAAATCTTTGAGAAAGTCAGCCCTTCTAAGGCAGGGGGCTGTGGTCCCAAAATGATAGCTGTTTTTAAGCCGCCGAGAGTTTGCATCTGCAAAACTTTTTGTTCCGAGCAAAAACGATCAACCAGTTCGGATGGTCCGCTTACCTGATAGCTGTTCTGAATGAGATGCTCACAGGAATCTTTTAAAACAAGGTTGCCCTTTTCGAGAATTAGAATTTCATCGAGAATGGATTCGATCTCTTCTACCCAATGGGTCGCAAAGAGACAAGTAATTGTTCCTTTTGAGAAAACACTCAACAGCTCTTGATAAAAAAGGTGCCTTGTATTAGCATCCAATCCAAGAAAAGGCTCATCAAACAAAATGAATTCAGCGCCGCTGGAAAGGGCAATCGCTAATTGAAAAGCTGTTTTTTGCCCGGTGGAAAGCGATGAAAAACGAGCATCCTGTGGTAAACTAAACGTTTCGCAAAGCTTTGCAGCCTTTTCTGGCGAAAAAGCAGGGCGCAGAGCTGCAATCCAATGAATTAGGCGGGAAACCTGCATAGTAGCTGGAAAGTCTTTGGGGTTTCCGCAATAATAGATTTTAGGCAGTGCTGTGGGATTTTCCCAGATAGGTTCCTCATCCAGAAAAACGGCTCCGCCGCTTGGGTATTTCCGTCCGGAGAGAAGGTTTAGCAGAGTCGTTTTTCCAGCACCATTGCGTCCCAGCACTCCATAAAGGTGGCCAGTCTCAAATTCAGCAGAAATTGTACTTTGTAAATAGCTTTTTTCAAATTCCATTTGGACTTCTTTCAGAATGAGACGGCTCATGATTCATATCCCCTTTCAATCATATCCAAAAGTTCCGCTTTGGAAATTTTCAGCGTTTTAGCTTCAGAGAGCAGAGTAACGATATAAGTTTGATAAAATGCCTGTTTGTGCTGCTCCAGAATGCGACTTTTTGCCCCGACTTTGACAAACATTCCGAGGCCCCGCTTTTTATAGATGATGTCTGCGTCTACAAGCAGATTGATTCCTTTTAGTGCAGTGGCAGGGTTTATTTTAAAAGTAATGGAGATTTCCGTCGTGGAGGGAATTTGTGTTTCTTCCGGAAAGGCACCGGATAAAATGGCTTCTTCCAACTGTTCAGCAATTTGCAGATAAATGGGTTTTTCGCTTTCAAAATGGATTTCCATTGGCGGCCTCCTTTCATAAAATAAAAACGTTTTCTTATAGTATATTAGTTAGTTACTTATATAGTTAACAGTATAACCGTATTTATAAATTGTCAAGTCGAAATGGGAATTTCTTTTTTTCCAAAATGCGCAAAATTACAGAAAATATGATGAGAAAATTATATTTTGGAAGAATGCAGTTGAAAAAAAGGACAAGAAAGTTTATATTTAGTTATATAAAGGATAAAGGGTAATTACATATGAAATTATTTTTAAAGAGACATATGTCTACAATCACAATTATTTCAGCGGTTGTTTATATGGCATGGCGTCTGCTTCGAACAATTCCTTATGAGTATGGAACTTTTTCAACCGTTTTCGGGTTGATCTTATTTATTGTTGAGTTTTTGGGGATTCTGGAGATGATTGTTCATTTTCGGCAGCTTTCTCATGAAAAATTACCCAAACCGGTCAAGGCTGATCCAAAAGACTATCCGGATGTGGATGTTTTCATTTCCACTTATAATGAGCCCACAGAACTGCTGTATAAGACCATTAACGGCTGCCTGAATATGGATTACCCGGATAAATCGAAAGTACATATTTATCTATGTGATGATGGACATCGGGACGAGATGGGTGTTTTGGCAAAGCAAATGGGTGTTACGCATTTGGTGCGAGATACGCATGAATTTGCAAAAGCCGGAAATCTAAACTATGCTTTGAGCGTAACGCATTCGCCCTACATTGTTACATTTGATGCAGATATGATTCCAAAACACGATTTTTTGACAGCATGTATTCCCTATTTTTTAGGGGAGGAAGAGATTGGATTTTTACAAACGCCGCAGAGTTTCTATAATCCGGACCTGTTTCAGTACAATCTGTATTCAGAAAGCCGTGTCCCAAACGAACAGGATTATTTTTATCGGGATGTTCAGGTAATGAGGAATGCCAGCAACACGGTGATTTTTGGAGGAACCAATACAATTCTTTCTCGCAAAGCACTGGAGGATGTCGGCGGATTTTATACCGGGGTTATCACAGAGGATTTTGCGACCGGAATGATGATTGAGAACAAAGGATATCAGTGCTATGCGATCAGCGATTCCCATGCGTGTGGAATGGCTCCTGAGGATTTGAAGAGTCTTGTTAAGCAACGCCAGCGCTGGGCTCGTGGGTGCATTCAAACCGGACGAAAAGTAAATCTTTTTGGGTTAAAAGGACTTTCTTTTCAACAGAAAATCAGCTATTTGACCTCTATTACTTATTGGTATAGCCCAATTAAGCGAATGATTTATATTTTGTCTCCAATTTTGTATGCTGTGTTTGACCTAATCGTTGTTAAATGTACCTTAGGAGAAGTTTTGCTCTTTTGGCTGCCGATGTATTTGCTGAATCACTATACGCTTAATTGTTTATCCGGAAATATTCGAAATACCCGTATTACAAATATTTATGAAACGGCTTTGGTACCGGCTCTCTTTTTACCAGTTTTAAAAGAGTCCCTTGGAATTTCGCAGAAAAAATTTGAAGTCACGGAAAAGGACAGCAAAGAAAAACTGAAATCCAGCGATTTGGGGTATTCTTTTAAAACATCGATTACCTTGCTTGTCCTTTTGGCTTTAGATGGGATTGGATGGGTACGATGCCTTCATCTCCTGCTTACGTTGGCCATGCCGTCATACCTTTTGATTCTGTTTTGGCTTTCAGTGAATTTGTATTATTTACTGATGTCTGTCTTCTTTATTTATGGAAGACGGAAACATCGTGAATTTGAACGATTCCGGGCCAATATTGGCTGTTTGGTGGTATATGACAACAAGTTGCTCCGAACCCATACTTACGATATTTCAGAGAACGGAATTTCTCTTATTTTCGATTTTCCCGAATACATTCCACCGGAGGAAGAAATAACGATTCGGCTTGCCACTGATCGGAACGAAACAGAGTGGAGCGGAAAAGTAGCCAATGTTATGCAGATCGGTTCAAAATGGAAATATGGAATTTCTATGCAAAAAATTACGGAACCAAATAAAAGGCAAATGATGCAAATTGTCTATGATCGTGATCCAACGCTGCCAAGAACGATGGAGAACGGTCTAAGTACAATGGATGACCTTGCTTTGAATATTGAGTACCGCAAAAAGTCGAAGAAGAATTTTACAAGCAAAAAACTTCCTTTAGCGGAACTTGATCATACGGTTACCACGAAAGATGGACGAAAGCTTGTGCTTGAGACTTTTGATTATAAGTCTTTGATCCTTTGGAGCCCCTCCAAAGAGGGGATTTTACAGAAGCTTTCTTTTTCTGAAGAAGGAGTCGTTTTTGAGTGCAGCTTGCAGGAGAAAATTTCGAAACATGAAGCTTCTTATCAGGTGGACAATCTTGCAGAGCTAGTGGGCAGCGCTGTTTTTCGAACACTTTTAAATACGTGGATTACAGACTGCCGTCAAGATAAAGCTCAGGAGAAAAATTACAAAAAGCAAATTGATGCTACACTAAATCGTTATGAAGTTTTTGATGAGCTGCAATACTTAAACTAAAAATAAGGTGGATTATGGGGTGCTTTGTGAAGCAAAATGGATTTACAAAAACAAAATACAGAAAAAGTTTGTTTTGGGTGATCGGACTTTCGATCTGCTTGTTGCTGCCATTTCTTACAATTCCTGTATCAGCCGCTTCAAAGGATAGCAATGCAGTGCAGCTTGTACCGGGGCAGATAAAGTCTTGGAATGACGGTGCAGATGTTACGGTCGATACGACAGGAGAAGAAGAGTCAACGAAGACTACGGTTACAGCAGACAGCACAGACCTTAAAAAGGGATACTATTCGTCTTATCTTTATGATGATACGAGGAGAAATGTTTCGGCATATGATGGGATTCGGTTTCATGTAGAAAACAACCAAGATACTGAATTAAAAATGAATCTCACCCTGACGATCAGCAGGACTGTCAGCGTGTCTTTACTCGATCAGTCTTTTGCAATTTTGCAGCCGGATGATAAAACAGAGACAGCAAGTATTCTTTACCCGGAGAATGGGACGTTGATGATTCCAGGAGATTTTAGTGGGACGCTGTATGCTCCTTTTTCACAGTTGCTTACCGAAGATGGCCGGCGGGTTTCGCTTACGCAGATCCAATCGTGGGGCGTTACCGCAGTTGAATCTGAGGATCAGATTATTTCTTATACGATCGGAAAAATTGAGCTTTTAAAGAATAGTGAGGCTGCAATGAGAGGGCAGTATTATTTTATTACGCCTTCTGGAGATACGCAGATAACAGTTCCGCATACGGGCAGCCTTATAAAAAACTATCAGGCATCTGTGACTGATTTGAATAGGAAGCCGCAGGATCAGACTCCGGAGTTCTTTTTGTCCGGCACAGATACAGGGATTACGATTACAAAAGAAGGACAATTAGAAATCAGCAGTGACTGTACTGCATCCGAAGTTACCATTTATGTAAAAACAGAGCAAAGCTTAAATGCTGGGAAGCTGCAAGTTCAACTGGTCCATGAGAATTCACAGGATTCAGGAGTCCTCGTCCCGGATCCATCCGAAGTCGGTACTATTTCACCTCCTCTTTATCAATGGCTTGGCCAGTCATTTACCTGGATTCAGGGAGGAATTTTAACTGCCTTTCTTTTATTGGCAGCGTTGATTTCACATTGGTTTGAAATTTCCAATCGTAATTATTATTTGATAAGAGAAGAATATGAAAGAAACTTTCATCGGAATAAAAAGGAGGAGAAATTGTGAGTTTTTCTAGTCTATCCTTTTTATTTTATTTTCTCCCGGCGTCATTGCTGCTATATTATTTGTTTTCATTTTCCATCACGTTCAAAAATATTATTTTGCTGGTCTGCAGTTTGGCTTTTTATGCCTTTGGCGAACCAAAAAATATTGAAATTTTAATTCTTTCCATTTTGGTTAATTATGTTTTCGGACTTTTGATTGACTCTGCAAAAAAATCCAAAGGACGTAAGATCTTTTTCTTAACTTTATCTATTCTTTTTAATTTGGGATTGCTTTTTGTCTTTAAGTATCTTTCGTCTGCCGTTCAGACAATCAATTATTTTATGACTTCACCAATTGATGTATCACAATTTACTTTTGTATTGCCTGTTGGAATTTCGTTTTTTACCTTTCAAGCGATTTCTTATGGAATTGATGTTTATAGAGGAAGTGTTGGGGCTCAAAAAAATCTGTTGAATTTTGCACTGTATCTTTCTTTTTTCCCAAAATTGACACAGGGGCCAATTACACAATATAGGGATTTTGAGCCTCAAATTTATGGGCGCAAAGAGACAATACAAAAGTTTTCTTCCGGAGTTTGTTTCTTTTTAGTTGGGCTCGGAAAAAAGATTCTTTTGGCCAATAATATGGCGATCGTGGCAGATCGGGTCTTTTCTCTGCAACAGATGCAAACTTTGCCGGTTGGATTGGCATGGATGGGAGCAGTTGCGTATACCTTCCAAATCTATTTTGATTTTTCGGGATATTCCGATATGGCCATTGGACTTGGGCTGATGTTCGGTTTTCAGTTGCCGCGAAATTTTTGGTATCCTTACATTTCTAAATCCATCGGCGAGTTCTGGCGAAGATGGCATATCACATTGGGCGCATGGTTTCGCGATTATCTTTATATTCCGCTTGGAGGATCACGGATGCGCAATCAGGACAAGGTGATTCGAAATCTTGTAGTGGTATGGATTGCGACAGGAATCTGGCATGGCGCAAACTGGACTTTTTTGGCGTGGGGAATTCTGAACTTTGTCTGTATTGCATGGGAGAGAGTTTTCCATTTCGAAAAGATGAAAGTTCCAGATGCTGTTCGCCACATTTATGCGCTCTTAGTCATTGTATTAGGGTGGGTGCTGTTCCGCTCAGATTCCCTTCCGAAAGCAGTGAATTATATTCAGAGCATGTTTAACTTTGTACAAAATGGCTTTTGGAATGATTATGCTTCTATGTTCCTAAAAGAATTTTGGGTGTTTTTTGTCCTTTGCACTGCCTTTTCTATGCCCATTGTCGGAATTGTCAATCAGTTTTTGGCCAAGGGAATTCTTACCGAACGCCGTATTTCAAAAGAACCTCCCTATGACGAAAAATCCGTCTATATGGAGGCTCCCTTTCATCGGGTTATGGAAATTTTGTACCCGGTTGGAATGATTTTATTGTTTGTTGTATGTGTGTCTTATTTGGTAAAAGGAAGTTATAATCCCTTTATTTATTTTCAATTTTAAAAGGAGCGAGGTTAAATGAAACATTTTTTTACGAAAAAAACAGTGACAGCAGCCTTGTTCGTTACGCTCCTTTTTGTGATGGCTATTTTAAACATTCAGACAGTATTTCCTTCTTTGCAAAAAGATGTTAGTGACTACCAAACATCAAGTACTTCTGAAAAGCCGCAGACCTTTTCAAATTTAGTCACCAATCTTAATAATACCGCTAGTACAGAAGTGTTTGGAAAATATGGCTTTATTGAAACTTATGGTTATTTGCAAAAGCTGATGGATAAAAAAGAAACGAATAACTTTGAAGTCGTAAAAGCGGAGGATGGATCTCTGCATTACACCTATTTTACGACAGGCCCCAACGATGTTCAGACCATTTCAGAGCGAATGGAACGATTAAAAAAGGATGCCGAGTCAGTAGGCAGTCATGTGATGTATGTGATGACGCCTGATAAATATATTGAAGGGGTTACCAGGTTTGAAAAGGGAATGCCCTACAATTACGCGAACGAAACGGCAGACTTGTTTTTGGATGAGATGCGCAGCCATCAGGTTGATACATTGGATTTTCGGGAAGTTATGAAAGAAAATGGAACTTATACGCAAGACAGCTTTTATCGGACAGACCATCACTGGAAGGTTCAGACTGCTTTTAATGCGTTTAAAAGTTTTGCGGATGTTGTAGACGAAAAGTATGATTTTCAGTTTCCCAATAAAGCCTATTATACAGATATCAATAATTACAATCAGATTATTTATAAAAATTCATATCTGGGTTCAATGGGCCGTAAGGAAGGAATTTTGTATTCCGGAGCGGAAGATTTTGATTTTATTTATCCCAAATTTGATACCAACTATTTCTTTTATGCACAGGGAAATAAGGAGATCACAGCTAATGGACGTTTTGAGCAATCGGTCTGCTTTACTTCGATGCTTTCAGGCGGGGATATTTATAATGCAGAGAGCGATAAATATTTTACCTATATGGATGGAAACCCCGGGTTTGTGGAAATTACCAATTTCGATCATCCGGATGGGAAAAAAGTCTTGTTTATTAAGGACTCTCTGATGGTACCAGTGGCATCATTCTTTTCGCTGGGCTGTTCGAAAGTCTATATGATCGATCCGCGCTACTATGGTGGAAATATCCAGGATGTCATTGATCAATATCATTTTGATGATGTTTTTGTCAGCTTTTCTCCGCAGAATTTAACAACAGATTTCTTTACGTTCTATTCGGACGACGGTCTGCAGGCTGCCCATTAAGAACCGCTTCCGACTAATGCACTCAGCATATCAGTGTTCCAAGTGGAAGTGCCAAGGTCATAGATGCCAAATCCGGAAGCAAATTCCCAGTATCCATAGCTGATTCCCAATTCTTTGCATTCCTGAACAACTGCGCTGGTCCAAGCTACCCTTGTTTGTGCAGGAGCTTCACGGCTGATTCCAAATTCTCCCAGAAAAAGAGGCACATTGTGTGCATCGGCCCACTTTTTAGCAGTTTCCAATCGCATTTTCAGATAAGCAGTTTCTTCGCTTGTTCCGGTCCATGTGATACCATGGAGGTTTTCAAACCCTGTGTGATAAGGATTCCCTTGAAATGTGACATTATTAGGTTCATAGTAGTGGACGGTTGCAATTAAACGATCATCTTTTGGCAGTTCCAACGCTGAAAGAGAATCAATGGAATTGTAGTTTGCACCGCCGACGATTAAGTAATGCTTGGTGTCGTTTTTGCGAATCGTTTGAACAATTCTTTGTAAATAGCTGTTCCAGGTTGCACTGTCCAAATTTCCTTGTGGCTCATTGAGCGGTTCAAAAACAAGCGTGTTTGGATAATCTTTATATCGCCGTGAGAGCTGATCCCAAATCGCAATTAAACAATTAATGTTATCGTTAGGTTTGTCCATGATTTCCATAAAATGATGCAAATCTAGAATCAAGGTTAGATTTTGGCTGAGTGCTTCATTGATATAAGAGTCAATCTTTTTTAAGAAAGATTCATCCAAGAGATAATCCGGACGGCTTTTATCTGCATAGTCGGAAAAACGGACTGGTAGGCGTACACATTGAAATCCTGCCTTTTTTATCAGAGAAAAGTAAGACGGGTTCATGGGAACATCCCAACTGATTCCTTTTGGGGCTTCTAGACAATTTCCAATATTAATACATTTTGTTAGTACAGGAGGCTCTGCTTTTTCAGCGGTTTGTGTGGAACATCCAGCAAGAAGGCAGAAGCAGAAGACAGAAGCAAATAAAAATAGTGAGAGCCGTTTCATGGCATGCCCTCCTTATGATTTTATACATTTACCAATTATTATATCCGGAAAATTCCAAAGAAACAATCTTTTAAAGGAGAAATTTGTTTTATGCATGAAGAAATCGTTGCAACGAATTTAGATTTGGAAAAAATGTCGGAAGACACAGAAAAAGTGCAGAAGCTACAGCCCTTAAAACAAGTTTCGATACGGGAACAAATGAAGCTGCCGGAAGGGTTCTATAAAGTGACCCCAGACTGCCGTATTGTTAGTATTTCGCAGCCGAATACAGTACAGAAAAAGTCGGCTGAAAATTTACATTTGGAATCCGATCAAACGAATCAAGCAAAACGCCAGACAGAAAAAAAAGAATACCGGATTCCTTTTAAAAACGATTTATCTCCTGCTCCTCTGCGACAAAATTTTCCGATCGAAACGAGTTCGAAAGAAAATGCTCTAAACGAGAAAAACATTCCGAATAAGGAAAGCACCTTAAACAAGAGAAATACTCCCAATAAGGAAGCTGCTTTAAACAAGAAGAGCATCCTAAATTTGAAACTCAAGGGAGAGTCCCAGCAACAAGATGCTTTAGAAAAGGATTCCGTTGTAGTTCCGAATCAGCCTGAAGAGATGACAAAAGAGCTGAATCGCTTGCGGGAAGAGCTTGCGCAGAAAACACAAGAAAACCAAAAATTAAAAATAGAACTTGAGTTTAGCCAAAGACTTTTGCTTCAGCTTTATCGAAAAAATCCGGACAACCATTAAAAAGAGGAGCAAAATAAAAAATGGGATCGATCAGTAGATTGCAAACTACATTGACGAAGGCTGTATACTGCTTTGTTTTTAGGGTAGGGGGGCCTATCCTAGCAGGAAACTAGTAAGGAACAATCTAAAACGCATTTTAGAAGATTGATGAATGGCTTTGCTGATTGAATCAAGGTAAAATAATAGGGCTTGCTGTCCGTTTTTTACAGATAGCAAGTCCTATTAGCACCCAAAAAATAAAAAGTCAAGAGAAATCATTGGATTTCCTTGACAATTCTTTTAACTTGTTATAAAATAATATACTGCATCATCATAGATAAGTGTGCCTATTCGATTACTTATTTATATTATCATGTTCTTTGTAAAAAGGCAAGAGTAATTCGTTGGATTACAAAGAGTGGTGCAAGAGATTTAAAATAAGACGCTTTCGTTTCAAATGCCAGAAAGTGGCAAATACATGAATGGAGTGATTCTGCCAATGGTGAATGTCAAACCGGTTAAGGTAGGAAAAAATGTCCGGATGAGTTTTTCCAAGATTGACGAAGTATTGGAAATGCCCAACCTCATCGAAATCCAGAAAAATTCTTATCAGTGGTTTCTGGATGAAGGTCTTAAGGAAGTCTTTAAAGATGTTTCGGGCATTACCGACTACACGGGAAATCTGGTTTTGGATTTTATCGACTATCATCTGGATACCGATAAGCCAAACTATTCCGTGGAAGAGTGTAAAGAGCGCGATGCCACTTATGCGGCGCCTTTGCATGTGACTGCCAGGCTGCTCAATAAAGAGAGCGGAGAAATCAAGGAATCCGACGTCTTTATGGGCGATTTCCCGCTGATGACAGAGGGCGGCACTTTTGTAATCAACGGTGCTGAACGTGTAATCGTTTCTCAGTTGGTTCGTTCTCCGGGCGTCTACTATAAGATGGAGTACGATAAAACCGGTAAAGAACTTTTTAGTTCTACGGTAATTCCGAATCGTGGCGCATGGTTGGAATATGAAAATGACGCGAATGATGTTTTTTATGTGCGCATCGATAAAAACCGCAAACTTCCGGTAACAATTCTTATCCGAGCACTGGGACTCGGAACCGATCAAGAAATTTATGATTATTTCGGCGACGATGACCGGATGCATGCTACAATCGAGAAAGATCCTTGTAAGAACACAGAAGAAGCCCTTTTTGAGATTTATAAAAAGCTTCGTCCGAGTGAGCCGCCGACCATCGAGAGCGCACAGGCTCATTTGAACGGCCTGTTCTTTGATGATCGTCGGTATGATCTTTCCCGTGTAGGACGCTATAAATACAATAAAAAATTAAATCTTGCCGGTCGTATTGTCGGCCAGACTTTGAGCCAACCTGTGGTGAATCCTTCTACAGGAGAGCTGATGGCTGAAGCAGGCGCTGTTGTCAATATGGGACTTGCCCATGAGATGGATGATGCAGGGGTTTCCTGTGTTTGTGTAACAGTCAACGAGAAAGAAGTCAAAGTCCTTTCTAACGGGATGGTTGATATTCAGAAATTTGTTGATTTTGATGCGAAAGAGGAATGCGGCGTAAATGAACGTGTTCGCTTTACAATTCTCAATGAGATTTTGGAATCCGGCGTAACTGGGGACGATCTCAAAGATGCAATCCGCAGCCGAATTGATGAGTTGATCCCGAAGCATATCATTATTGATGATATTTTTGCAACGATTAATTATATGAATTGCTTGGCGATTGGACTTGGTACCACAGATGATATTGATCATTTGGGCAACCGTCGAATTCGTTCAGTTGGCGAATTGCTGCAGAATCAGTTCCGAATTGGTTTTTCCCGCTTGGAGAGAGTCATTCGTGAACGTATGACTCTGCAGGCGCAGGAACTTGAAGTTTTGACTCCGCATTCGCTGATTAATATTCGCCCAGTAACTTCCGCCATCAAGGAATTCTTTGGATCTTCTCCGTTGTCTCAGTTTATGGACCAGACAAACCCGCTGGCAGAACTGACGCATAAACGTCGTCTTTCTGCTTTGGGACCTGGAGGCCTATCCCGTGACCGTGCAGGATTCGAAGTCCGTGATGTTCACTATACGCATTATGGCCGTATGTGCCCAATTGAGACGCCTGAAGGCCCGAACATCGGTCTGATTTCTTATCTGGCAACTTTTGCTCGGATTAATGAATATGGCTTTATCGAAGCTCCTTTCCGGAAAGTCGATAAAAAGACTGGTGTTGTTACAAGAGATGTTGTCTATATGACAGCTGATGTGGAAGATGATTTCATCGTCGCACAGGCGAATGAGCCGCTGGATAAAGATGGGCATTTCCTCCATGCAAAGGTCAATGGCCGTTACCGTGACCAGTTTGTAGAAGTGGAAGCCGAAAAAGCGGATTATATGGATGTTTCTCCGCGGATGGTTGTCTCTGTAGCAACAGCGATGATCCCATTCTTGGAGAATGATGATGCTAACCGTGCATTGATGGGCTCCAACATGCAGCGGCAGGCAGTACCGCTTCTTACAACGGAGTCTCCAATCGTTGGAACCGGCATGGAATATAAAGCTGGTGTTGACAGCGGCGTCTGTGTGCTGGCAAAGCATGCCGGTGTTGTCAAAAGCGTCAGTGCAGATAGAGTAGAAGTCATTACCGATGACGGAAAACTCGATTCTTATCATATTATAAAATTTATGCGTTCCAATCAGGGAACCTGTATTAACCAGGTTCCGGTTGTCAATGCAAATGATCGAGTCCAAGAGGGCGATGTTCTGGCGGATGGACCGGCTACCAAAGACGGCGAAATTTCGCTCGGTAAAAATGCTTTGATCGGCTTTATGACATGGGAAGGCTACAACTACGAAGATGCTGTATTGATCAGCGAAAAAATAGTTCGCGAAGATGTTTACACTTCCATTCATATTGAGGAGCATGAAACTGAAGCTCGTGATACAAAACTGGGGCCGGAAGAAATCACTCGTGATATTCCCAATGTCAATGAGGATCTTTTAAAAGACCTCGATGAAGATGGAATTATTCGTGTAGGAGCCGAGGTGCGTGCAGGTGATATCCTGGTCGGAAAGGTAACGCCGAAAGGCGAAACTGAGCTGACCGCAGAAGAGCGTTTGCTGCGTGCAATCTTTGGTGAGAAAGCAAGAGAAGTCAGAGATACTTCTCTGCGCGTACCGCATGGCGAATACGGAATTGTTGTAGATGTAAAAGTCTTTACTCGCGAAAATAGCCATGACGAATTAAGCCCGGGAGTCAATAAAGTAGTTCGCTGCTATATTGCTCAAAAACGTAAAATCAGCGTAGGCGATAAAATGGCGGGCCGTCATGGTAATAAGGGCGTTGTTTCTAGAATTTTACCGGTAGAAGATATGCCGTATCTGCCCGATGGCACACCGCTGGATATTGTTTTGAATCCTCTGGGTGTTCCTTCCCGTATGAATATCGGACAGGTCTTGGAGGTCCATTTAGGAATGGCGGCAAAGGCTCTTGGATGGAAGATCATGACGCCTGTTTTTGACGGTGCACATGAAGAGGATATCCGCGAGTGCTTCCGTGAAGCAGGAATGAGCGAAGACGGCAAGATCATGCTTCGTGATGGCCGTACCGGAGAATATTTTGATAATCCGGTCACTGTCGGAATCATGTATTACCTCAAGCTGCATCATCTGGTTGATGATAAGATTCATGCACGTTCCACCGGTCCGTATTCACTGGTTACGCAGCAGCCTCTGGGCGGCAAAGCACAGTTTGGCGGCCAGCGTTTCGGCGAGATGGAAGTTTGGGCATTGGAAGCATATGGTGCCGCTTATACTCTACAGGAAATCTTGACAGTAAAATCCGATGATGTGGTTGGCCGTGTTAAGACTTATGAAGCAATTGTAAAGGGTCAGAATATCCCGAAACCGGGCATTCCAGAATCCTTTAAGGTGCTCATTAAAGAGCTGCAGAGCCTTGCCCTTGATGTTAAACTGCTTGACCATAATCAGGAGGAAGTCGATCTCAAGAGCTTTGAGGATGACGATGATGATGTGAGTTTCTCTGCTGCGGAAAAGAGCTTTGATGAGCCGAATGTTGCTGATGACCTGGATGGTTACTCAGTAGATGACGCAGAAGATGTCTTGTTTGACGGCAAGTCGGACGAAAACGAAGACAACGATGACTTTGAAAAGGACGATGACTTCGAAGACGACACAGTAGATGATGACGAGTTTGACAGCAGTGCCAACAAGACGGACGACAAAGAATGAAGGGGGTAACCGTAGCGTATGGAATGTGAATTTGAATCGATTAAAATTGGTCTGGCTTCTCCCGAAAAAATCCGTGAATGGTCGCATGGTGAAGTCAAAAAACCTGAAACGATCAACTATCGTACTTTAAAACCGGAACGCGACGGCCTGTTCTGCGAGCGCATTTTTGGGCCGCAGAAGGACTGGGAATGCCATTGCGGAAAATATAAACGGATTCGTTATAAGGGCAAGATTTGCGACCGCTGTGGTGTTGAAGTTACCAGAGCAAAGGTTCGCCGTGAACGTATGGGTCATATCGAATTGGCGGCTCCTGTGTCACATATTTGGTATTTTAAAGGAATTCCTTCCCGTATGGGATTGGTTTTGGATATTTCTCCCCGTATGTTGGAGAAAGTGCTTTATTTTGCAATGTATATCGTTACAGATCCGGGCAATGTCCGTGAGCTGCAGAAAAAACAACTTCTGACAGAAAAAGAATACCGGGATCTGCGCGAAAAATATGAAGATGATTTTGACGCCGGCATGGGTGCTGAGGCGATCAAAAAGCTTTTGGAAGAAGTCGATTTGGAATCGACCTCTCAGGAATTAAAGGATGAGCTTGCAAATGCTTCCGGCCAAAAACGGATCCGCATTCTGAAACGTTTGGAAGTCATTGAGGCATTCCGCCTTTCCGGCAACCGCCCCGAATGGATGATTTTGGACGCGGTTCCGGTTATCCCGCCGGATATCCGCCCAATGGTTCAGTTGGACGGCGGACGGTTTGCAACCTCTGATCTGAACGATCTGTATCGTCGTGTTATTAACCGAAATAATCGCTTAAAGCGTTTGCTGGAACTCTCTGCACCAGACATTATCGTACGCAATGAAAAGCGTATGTTGCAGGAAGCGGTCGATGCTTTGATCGATAACGGCCGCCGCGGCCGTCCGGTCACAGGCCCTAATAACCGCCCGTTAAAATCCCTTTCTGATATGCTGAAAGGCAAACAGGGACGTTTCCGCCAGAACTTGCTTGGCAAACGTGTTGACTATTCCGGCCGTTCTGTTATCGTGGTTGGCCCTGAACTGAAAATGTATCAGTGCGGACTGCCTAAGGAGATGGCATTGGAACTCTTTAAGCCTTTTGTAATGAAACGCTTGGTGGAAACCGGTGCTGCAGGAAATATTAAAGCTGCCCGTAAAGCAGTAGAACGCGCAAAGCTGGAAGTCTGGGATGCACTCGAGATTGTCATTAAGAATCATCCCGTTCTTCTGAACCGTGCACCTACGTTGCACCGCTTAGGAATTCAGGCTTTTGAACCGGTTTTGGTAGAAGGCCGTGCGATGAAACTTCATCCGTTGGCGTGTACAGCTTACAACGCCGACTTCGATGGCGACCAGATGGCAGTGCATCTTCCGCTTTCCGGTGAGGCGCAGGCAGAAGCACGTTTCCTGATGCTGGCAGCCGGCAACCTTTTGAAGCCTTCTGACGGACGTCCGGTTACCGTACCGACGCAGGATATGGTGTTGGGGTCTTATTGGCTGACCTTGGACCGTGACGGCGAAAAGGGCGAAGGCAAAATCTTTAAAGATATCGATGAAGCAATTATGGCCTATGATAATAAAGTCATCGACCTTCATGCACAGATTAAAGTTCGCCGCTCTGTTGTTTATCATGAAGAGACCATTACGGGTTTGATGGATACAACGGTCGGCAAGATTATCTTTAACCGTCCGATTCCGCAGGATCTAGGCTTTATCGATCGTACAAAACGCGAGAATGCTTTGAAATTTGAAGTCGATTTTCTGGTTGGCAAGAAGCAGCTTGGAAATATTATCGAGCGCTGCATTAGAATTCATGGAACCGCTGATACCAGTGAGGTTTTGGATTCGATTAAATCACAGGGATATAAATATTCGGCACTGTCTGGAATTACAGTTGCTGTTTGTGATGCAACAATTCCTCCGCAGAAGAAAGAGATTATTGCCGGAGCGGAAGATAAGATTGATCTTGTTTCTGATCAGTATAAAGAAGGTATGCTCTCGAACGAAGAACGCCATGCAGCTGTTCTGAAAATCTGGGGACAGGCGACCGAAGATGTTTCGAATGCTTTGCAGAAAAACTTGGATCGTTACAATCCAATCTTTATGATGGCGGATTCCGGCGCGCGTGGTTCTATGAGTCAGATTCGTCAGCTCGCCGGTATGCGTGGATTGATTGCAAATACTTCCGGTGAAACAATTGAAATTCCAATTCGTGCGAATTATCGTGAAGGTCTGAATATCTTGGAATACTTCATTTCTTCCCGTGGTGCTCGAAAAGGTTTGGCTGATACTGCTCTGCGTACTGCTGACTCCGGATACCTTACCCGTCGTTTGGTTGATGTTTCGCAGGATGTCATTATTTACGAAGATGACTGCGGTGCAACCGATGGTCTTGAAGTTTACGACATTAAAGAGGGCAAAGAAGTCATTGAGCCTCTGAGTGAGCGTCTCTTGGGACGCTATCTGGTAGAAAATTTTGTAGATGAAAAGACCGGAGAAGTCCTTGTTTCCAAAGATAAGATGATGACTGCGGCCGATGCGGAACTGATCGTCTCCCGTGGCGTTAAGAGAATTAAGATTCGCTCTGTTTTGGGTTGCTGCGCAAAGCACGGTGTTTGCAAGAAGTGCTATGGTATGAACCTGGCGACAGGATCTGAAGTGACAGTCGGCGAAGCAGTTGGTATCGTTGCAGCACAGTCTATCGGCGAACCTGGCACACAGTTGACCATGCGTACCTTCCATACTGGCGGTGTTGCCAGTGCAGAAGATATTACACAAGGTCTTCCACGTGTTGAGGAACTGTTCGAAGGACGTCGGCCAAAGCATTTGGCAATTATTGCTGAAATTGCCGGCAAGATTACTTTTGAAGATATCAAGAAGAATCGCCATGTGGTGGTCACAAACGATAAGGGCGAATCCCGTAGCTACCTGATTCCGTTTGGTTCCAGAATTATTGTCAACGAGGGAGACCAAATCACTGCAGGCACACGCCTGACAGAAGGTTCTGTCAATCCGCACGATGTTTTGGCAATCAGCGGCACACAGGCAGTGCAGGATTATCTGATCGAAGAAGTTCAGCGCGTTTACCGGATGCAGGGCGTTGATATCAACGATAAGCATATTGAGGTAATTGTTCGTCAGATGATGAAGAAAGTTCGTATCGAAGAGCCTGGAGATACCACTCTGCTGCCCGGATCTGTTGTAGAGAAGAGCAACTTTAGAGAAGCCAACGCAGAGATTCGTGATCGGATTGCAACTGGAGAAGAGGGGCTCAAAGAAGCTACTTGCAGCCCAGTGCTACTTGGTATCACAAAGGCGTCTCTTGCTACGGAGTCCTTCCTCTCGGCTGCTTCTTTCCAGGAGACCACTCGAGTTTTGACTGATGCTGCAATCAAGGGCAAGGTTGATCATTTGACAGGCCTTAAAGAAAACGTTATCATCGGTAAACTCATTCCTGCTGGTACTGGTATGAAGTGCTATCGAGATGTTCAGGTTGAACATGAAGATCAGAGCTTGACAAGCCATGCAATTTAGCAGTATAATATTTACTCGTGGTGATTTTTAGCATTTTTTAGAATAGAGTTGGATGATTTTACAAATAATTAGCAAAAAGGAATGCTTTTTTTATCACAGGCACTGATTTTTATCCCACCTCAGGAAAATTTTCCGGGTGGGTTTCAGTGTGTTTAGATGCTGTTATCCGGTTTTTGCCGGTTAGCATATAATTATTTTTTTGAGAGGAGGTGTATTATGCCTACTTTTAACCAACTGGTTCATACCGGACGTGCGGTCATTGAAAAAAAGGCCAAAGCGCCGGCTCTGCTCAAGGGATGGAACTCCAAGAAGCGCATTGCAATCGATCAGAATTCCCCCCAAAAACGTGGTGTCTGCACTGCTGTGAAGACTTCTACTCCGAAAAAGCCGAACTCTGCACTTCGTAAGATTGCTCGTGTTCGTCTTTCTAACGGCTTGGAAGTGACCTCTTATATTCCTGGTGTCGGTCATAACCTGCAGGAGCACAGTGTTGTCATGATCCGTGGCGGTCGTGTTAAGGATCTGCCTGGTGTACGTTATCATATCATCCGTGGTACTTTGGATGCTCAGGGTGTTGAAAAGCGTATGCAGGCCCGTTCTAAATACGGTGCAAAACGCCCGAAGGCCGGAGCTGCTAAGAAGAAATAATTCTTGCAGAAGTCTGTGCTTTCAAAATAACAAGAACCTTAGGCTGCAAAGTGCTCTTTTTAAGGGTGCTACTACGGCGTTTTTATAGACGTCTCTTGCTGGCCGAACGGAAATTGTTTTTCGAGTACCTATGATATCATTTTTGTGAAGGAGGGAAGTAAAGTGCCAAGAAGAGGTAATATCGCAAAACGTGATGTTTTGCCCGATCCGCTTTATAATTCCAAATTAGTCACCCGTCTTGTTAACAACATCATGATCGATGGTAAGAAGGGCGTAGCCCAGAAGATCGTTTATGGTGCGTTTGAGATTATTCAAGACAAAACGGGTAAAGAGCCCCTCGAAGTTTTTGAGGCGGCTATGGAGAACGTAATGCCTTCGTTAGAGGTTAAGGCCCGTCGTGTAGGCGGCGCTACCTATCAGGTCCCAATGGAGGTTCGCCCCGAGCGTCGTCAGACTTTGGGTCTGCGCTGGATTACAACGTATTCCCGTCAGCGTTCTGAGCGGACGATGAGAGAACGGCTTGCCGGAGAAATCCTCGATGCTGTAAACGGTGCAGGCGGCGCGGCTAAGAAGCGCGATGATACGCACAAGATGGCCGAAGCAAACAGAGCATTCGCACATTACAGATGGTAATGGTAGAAACACTCTGTTTCTGTTGATCGTAGAAGTAAGGAGGAAACTATGCCCAGGCAGGTATCACTTGAAAAAACTCGTAATATCGGCATCATGGCTCATATTGATGCCGGTAAAACAACCACGACCGAACGTATCCTGTATTACACGGGCGTGAATCATAAGATTGGTGAGGTGCACGATGGTGCAGCCACCATGGACTGGATGGTTCAGGAGCAGGAGAGAGGCATTACTATCACTTCTGCCGCAACAACTTGTTTCTGGACGAACAGCAAGTATTTTGGTGATCCGGATAAGAACCGTGATTACCGAATCAATATTATCGACACTCCCGGCCACGTTGACTTTACAGTTGAAGTTGAACGTTCCCTGCGTGTATTGGACGGTTCTGTAACCGTTTTCTGTGCAAAGGGCGGCGTTGAGCCTCAGTCTGAAACAGTTTGGCGTCAGGCTGAAGAGTATCATGTTCCCCGTATGGCATATGTTAACAAAATGGACATCATGGGTGCCAATTTCTATAATGTAATTGACATGATGAAGAGCCGTTTAAAGTGCAATGCTGTACCGATCCAGCTGCCAATTGGCAGTGAGGACAGCTTCCGCGGAATTATCGATCTGATCGATATGACTGCCGATATCTATTATGATGATATGGGCAAGGATATGCGTGTGGAAGAAATTCCGGACGACATGAAGGAAAAAGCAGAGGAATACCATACAGCACTGATCGAGCATGTTGCTGAACAAGATGATGCACTGATGGAAAAATATCTGGATGGCGAAGAGCTTACCCGTGATGAGATCATTGCAACCATTCGTAAAGCAACCATTGCTAATAAGTTTGTTCCGGTTACCTGTGGTACTTCTTATCGGAATAAAGGTGTACAGAAGCTGCTGGATGCAATCGTTGCATTTATGCCTGCTCCGACCGATATCCCGGCTATCCGCGGTACAAACCCCGAAACTGGTGAGGAAGAGGATCGTCATTCTTCTGATGATGAACCGTTCTCCGCATTGGCATTTAAGATTGCAACGGATCCTTTCGTCGGAAAACTTTGCTTTATCCGTGTTTATTCCGGTGTATTGATGACTGGTTCTACCGTTTATAATTCCACAAAGGATTGTGATGAGAGAATCGGTCGTATTTTGCAGATGCACGCAAACCACCGTCAGGACCTCGATGAGGTTTATGCTGGTGATATTGCGGCGGCAATCGGCGTAAAGAATACGACTACCGGTGATACACTCTGCGATGAGAAGCATCCGGTCGTTCTGGAATCCATGGAATTCCCGGAACCTGTTATCCGTGTTGCAATTGAGCCGAAGACCAAAGCTGGTCAGGAAAAGATGGGAATTGCTCTTGCCAAACTGGCAGAAGAAGATCCTACTTTTAAGGCTTATACAGATGAAGAAACCGGCCAGACCATTATTGCAGGAATGGGCGAACTTCATTTGGAGATTATTGTTGACCGTTTGCTGCGTGAATTTCACGTGGAAGCAAATATCGGCAAACCGCAGGTCGCTTATAAGGAAACAATCCGTAAGCATGCAGACGTAGAATGCAAATATGTCCGTCAGTCCGGTGGTAAAGGCCAGTATGGTCACGTTAAGATTAAGGTTGATCCGAATCCGGAAAAGGGTTATGAATTTGTCAATGCAACTGTTGGCGGTTCTATCCCGAAGGAATATATTCCGGCTGTTGACCAAGGTATCCAAGGCGCTATGCAGGCAGGTGTTCTTGCCGGCTATAATGTTGTGGATGTCAGGGTTGAGCTGTATGATGGTTCTTATCATGAAGTCGACTCCTCTGAAATGGCATTTAAGATCGCCGGTTCTATGGCATTTAAGGATGCAATGAAGAAGGCTGATCCGGTCATTCTGGAACCGATTATGAAAGTAACCGTTACTGTTCCGGAAGAGTATATGGGCGACGTTATCGGTGACTTGAACTCTCGCCGCGGCATGATTGGCGGTATGGATGCTATGGGCGGCGCTGAGCAGATTCATGCAATGGTTCCATTGTCTGAAATGTTCGGATATGCAACAGATATGCGTTCCAAGACACAAGGCCGTGGCCAGTTCGTCATGGAGCCGGATCATTATGCAGAAGTTCCGAAGAATATTTCTGAAAAGATTATCAGCGAGCGTACAAAGAGCAACTGATTTTCTTTCATGAACAGAAGTACGGAAAACACTTGATTTTTTTCGGAACTCTTGCTAAAATATGAACCAACAGGTTCATTATAATTTGATATTAATTTGTTTAATACAAAAGGAGGAAAATTCCAATGGCAAAGGAAAAGTTTGACAGATCTCTGCCCCATGTAAACATTGGTACTATTGGCCATGTTGACCACGGCAAGACCACTTTAACAGCTGCAATTACCAAGGTACTAAGCTTTGAAGGCGATGCTGAGTTTAAGGATTATGCCAACATCGATAGTGCTCCTGAAGAGCGTGAGCGTGGTATTACAATCAATACTGCTCATGTTGAGTATCATACTGCAAAGCGTCATTACGCCCATGTTGACTGCCCGGGCCATGCTGACTACGTTAAGAACATGATCACCGGTGCTGCTCAGATGGATGGCGCAATCCTTGTCGTTTCTGCAGCTGATGGCCCGATGCCTCAGACTCGTGAGCATATCCTGCTCGCTCGTCAGGTTGGCGTGCCTTATATCGTTGTCTTTATGAATAAATGCGATCAGGTTGATGATCCTGAGCTGCTTGATTTGGTAGAGATGGAAATCCGTGATCTGCTGAACGAGTATGACTTCCCGGGCGATGATACCCCGATTATCCGTGGTTCCGCTCTGAAGGCTCTGGAGTCTACTTCTACTGATACAAATGCACCTGAGTACAAGTGCATTCATGAGTTGATGGATGCAGTTGATGACTATATCCCGACTCCTGACCGTAAATCCGATATGCCTTTCCTGATGCCTGTTGAAGACGTCTTCACAATTACCGGCCGTGGCACTGTTGCAACTGGCCGTGTAGAGCGTGGCAAGGTTAAGATTGGCGAAGAAGTTGAAATCATTGGCCTTACTACTGAGCGCAAGAAGTCTGTTGTTACAGGCCTTGAAATGTTCCGTAAGACTTTGGATTATGCAGAGGCCGGCGATAATATCGGTGTTCTGCTTCGTGGTATTCAGCGTGAAGAGATCGAGCGTGGCCAGGTCCTGGCAAAGCCCGGTACTGTTCATCCGCATACCAAATTCCATGCTCAGGTTTACGTCCTGACCAAAGATGAAGGCGGTCGTCATACTCCGTTCTTCAACAACTATCGTCCGCAGTTCTATTTCCGTACCACCGATGTTACCGGTGTTATCACTCTGCCGGAAGGCACTGAGATGTGCATGCCTGGCGATCACATCGAGATGGATGTTGAACTGATTACTCCTATCGCAATCGAGGAAGGCCTCCGCTTCGCTATCCGTGAAGGCGGCCATACTGTCGGTTCCGGTGTTGTTATTAAGATCAACGAGTAATTATTTGCTTGTTTAAAGAGAAAAAGCCGCAGCCATTTGGCTGTGGCTTTTTTTGTAGTTCCTTAATTCTTCTATAATTTTCACATCAATATGGTATAATAAAAGCAAAATATGAAAGATTGTCTTAAAAATTTTTAGAAAGCAGGATATCATGAAAGTTCAGAGAAAAGAGAAGCGTAGGTTACCGCGCCGGACACTTTTATTCCGGACAAGTGTTATTTTGGCCGCAGTGGGTTTGGGATTGATTTTATTTTTTACTTTTGATAGATACGGGAAATCAGTACAGACGGAAGTTCAAACAAATGCTGTAGTGTCGTCGCAGGAAGGACAAGCTCCAAAGACAACATCTGTGACAATTTTAGGGGCCGGTGACAATTTAATTCATGAGGCTCTTTACGAGCATGTGAAAGCAGCTGACGGTGGTTATGATTTTAGACCTTATTATAAAAAAGTGAAACCTTATATCAGTGCAGCAGATATTGCAACTTTGAATCAAGAAACGCCGCTGGCAACATCTATTTATGAGCCAAGCGGGTATCCGTGCTTTAATACGCCGACGCAGGCTGGCGATGCTTTGATTGATACTGGTTTTGATTTGATCAATCAAGGAAATAATCATATACTGGATATGGGCCCAGAAGGAATTGAAGCAACGCTTAATTATTGGCAGGCAAAAAATATTCCGGTAACTGGTGCCTATCGAAATGAGGATGATCTGCAAAATATTCGTATAATCGAAAAAAACGGGATTAAGGTTGCTTTTTTAGGATTTGTCGAAATGACAAACGGCAATGAGCTTCCCTCTGATTCCCCTTTAAGGATCGTTTATACCAGTGATACCGATGTGGTAAAACAGCTGATTCAGAAAGCAAAATCCATGGCAGATGTAGTTGTAGTGCATGCACATTGGGGAAATGAAGACGATTATAAGCTTTCTGATAATGAAAAAACACTTTCTCAGGAGATGGTTGATTGGGGTGCCGATATCATATTTGGGAATCATGTGCATGTTTTGCAGGAACTTAAAGTGCTGACTAGAAAGAGTGATGGAGCACAATGCCCAGTCATGTATGCGTTCGGTAATTTCCTTTCCGGGCAGGAAGACATCAATGAATTAATCAGTGGCCTTTTAACGGTGACTGTTACGAAAAATTTGTCAACAGCAAAAACGACCGTGACAGATCTGAAGTTTAAACCAATCGTCACACATTACGAGGGAGACCGAGAAAATCTTTGTATTTATCCGCTGAGTGAATATACAGAGCAGTTAGCAGAGAAGCATGGGGTGAATCAATTTATGCCCGGATTCTCATTGGACTTTATTAAAAAAATTGTCAATCAGTCTATTCCAAAGGAATATCAAGATAACACCTGATTCATACGAAAAATGACAGGTTGATTACTGTGTTCCCAAAGAGTGTCAAAATTAGACTTGACAGCAATAGAATAGTATGTTAAAATAATCACGTAAATTCTTCGGGGCGGGGTGTGATTCCCCACCGGCGGTTATGCGGCCTTTGTGCCGATAAGCCCGCGAGCGATTTGTCAGTCGCAGGATTCTGGTGAGAGCCCAGAGCCGACGGTATAGTCCGGATGGAAGAAGATATGGAAAGAAAGCTAAGCCCCGAGTACCTTTGTGTATTCGTGGGCTTCTTTTAATTTAAAACCTCCATATCTCCAGAGGAGAGAAAGAATTATGCCAAATTTTACAAATGAAACGACGATCAACAAGAGTAAGAGTACGGATATTCGTAGAATTGCGATGATCGGAATGCTTTCTGCATTAGCCTTTATTATCATGTATTTTGAAGTGCCGCTTCCGTTTTTGCCGTCCTTTTATAAAATTGACTTTAGTGAAGTTCCAGTGCTGATTGGCGGATTTGCAATGGGGCCGGTTGCTGCAGCAATTATTGAAGGAGTAAAGGTCATTTTGCATTTGGTTATTAAAGGAACTCCTACCGCAGGAATTGGTGATTTTGCGAATTTTATCATTGGATGCGGACTTGTCGTCCCTGCTTCAATGATTTATAAATGCCATAAGAGCCGCAAAAATGCAGTCGTTGGTATGACAGTTGGCGTTTTAGTGATGGCTGTTGTCGGTGGACTTTTAAATGCTTTTCTTTTACTTCCGGCTTATGCTGCAGCATTCCATATGCCGATGGAAGCGATTGTTGGAATGGGTACCAGCGTAAACCATGCAATCGTTGATGTCCCGACTTTGGTGCTCTTTGCAACGACTCCGCTGAATCTGATCAAAGGTATTTTGGCATCAATTTTGACGCTTTTACTTTATAAACGGGTTAGTCCTTTGGTTCATGGAAGAGTCTAAAAAATCATTGTCTGTCTAAAATTCCCGATAATTGGACAGACAATGATTTTTGTCCCTTTACAGCCTATGGACTCTATGTTATACTATACACAATTCAAAAATTAAATATTTTCCCCTTATCAAGAGTGGCGGAGGGACCAGGCCCTATGATGCCCGACAACCTACCGGTGAAAAAATCCGGTAAGGTGCTAATTCCTGCGGTGAGACCGAAAGATGAGGCTGCTTTTAATAAGCGCTGTTCGGTTTTTCACCGGACAGCGTTTTTAATTACAGGAGGACGATTTTTATGGCAAAACACTTTTTTACATCAGAATCAGTAACAGAGGGGCATCCCGATAAATTGTGCGATCAAATTGCGGATGCAATTCTGGATAAAATCATCGAAAAAGATCCGCAGGCACATGTTGCTTGTGAGGTAACGGCATGTACCGGTGTGATCCATGTGATGGGAGAAATTTCTACTGAGTGCTATGTCGATATCCCGGCAGTTGTGCGTGAGGTTGTTAATTCCGTTGGGTATAATAATCCTGCTTGCGGATTTGATGGGAATACCTGCGGCGTTTTGACTTCCATTGATATGCAGTCTGCGGATATTGCAATGGGTGTTAATGAATCCTATGAAAAGAAAAATGGTGCAACAGACGAAGCAGATACCATTGGTGCCGGAGATCAGGGCATGATGTTTGGCTATGCCTGTGATGAGACCTCTGAAAAAATGCCGTTGGCAATTTCTTTGGCACATAAGCTGAGTTACCGCCTTGCGCAGGTGCGTAAAAACGGGACTTTGCCTTATCTGCGGCCCGATGGAAAAACTCAGGTAACGGTAGAATATGATGATGATACCCCTGTTCGTGTGGAGGCGGTTGTCGTTTCGGCACAGCATGATCCGGAAATTCCGCTGAGTCAAATTCGGTGTGACCTTTTGAAAGAAGTAATTCAGAGTGTGATTCCGGAAAAATGGCTCGATGAAAATACAAAGTATTATGTAAACCCAACTGGACGCTTTGTAATTGGCGGCCCAGTAGGAGACAGCGGGCTTACCGGACGGAAGATTATTGTGGATACATACGGCGGATATGGTCGTCACGGCGGTGGTGCATTTTCCGGAAAAGACCCAACAAAGGTAGATCGTTCTGCGGCATATGCTGCACGTTGGGTAGCACGCAATCTGGTTGCAGCCGGACTTGCCAAGAAGTGTGAAGTTCAGCTTGCCTATGCAATCGGTGTTGCAAATCCGGTTTCTATTCGTGTGGATTCTTTCGGAACCTCTGCATATGATGATGAAAGACTCGCCAATGCAGTCAAGAAAGTATTTGATCTGCGTCCGGCGTCTATTATTAAGACGTTGGACCTGCGCCGCCCGATTTATCGCGCAATTTCCAATTATGGCCAGATGGGGCGTAATGGGATGCCTTGGGAAGAAGAGAACCGCGTAAATGAGCTGAAAGCTGCTCTGCAGTAAGTTCGTTAATAATCTTTAGAAGAACCAAAAATCACCTTTTTGCATACGCTGCAATGAGGTGATTTTTTATGTCTGTGGGGGAGGTACTTTTTGGACTGTTAGCAATTGTTGGCTTATGCGACCTTTTTCGCTCAGTGGTTTTTTGGATTTACAATGACCGAAAAGAAGGAGAAATCATATTGACATTGCATCTTTCTGGTCACAGGGAAGACGCTGAGTATTTGATGCGCAGTGCTTTACAGAAACTAAAGGCAGCGAAAGGCGTTTCTCAAAAACGTCTTTTAGTAATTGATGATGGGATGGACCAAGAGACCAGAAAGATTTGTGAAATTCTGTTGCAGGGACAGCCGCAGGCAACAATTTGCAGCGAAAAAGATGCTCCTACCGAGGTTTGCAAAATGCGGTAGATCCGTGCTATACTTAAATTGATTGGAAAGACAGAAGGTGCAGTATGGCAGAGGAAGAGAAGCTTTTAGAGATGACCGGTTCCATCGAGCGGGTCGTTTTTCAAAATGATAAAAATGGATATGCAATTTTGGAGATTAATAATGGGGAAGAATTAGTGACCGCGGTAGGGACGATTCCTGGTGCTGCCCCAGGAGAAGAGCTGCATCTTGTGGGTATTTGGGGAGAGCATCCGACTTTTGGAAGACAGTTTCAGGTGCAGGCTTTTGAGCGGCTTCGACCGCATTCCAGTGAAGCAATTTTACAGTATCTTTCTTCCGGAGCGGTCAAGGGGATTGGTCCTCGGACCGCTCAAAGATTGGTGGAAGCATTCGGAGAAAATACTTTAGAGGTTATTGAAAAAGAGCCGGACCGATTGACTTCTATTCAGGGAATTACACTGAATAAAGCAAAAAAGATCAACGAATATTTTTGTCAAGTAACCTCGATCCGTGAAGTGATTCTTTATCTTTCTCAGTATGGAATCACCCCGCAGGAGTCGGTGCGCGCATATCAGATTTTTGGTTCAGGGACGCCGGATATTGTGCAGGAAAATCCATATCGCTTGTGTGAAGAGGGAGTTTCGATTGGCTTTCACCGCGTAGATGAGATTGCTGCATCGATGGAACGTCCGGCGGATGATGACTGTCGTATTCGTGCGGGACTTATTTTCGTTTTACGCCATAATCTGCAAAACGGGCATACCTATCTTCCAAAGGATAAACTAATTCCTGCGGCGGCGGGAATGCTTGGCGTTTCAATCGAACAAACGAATTCTGTGATGGAAGAACTGCTTTTGGACGGAACGCTTGATTCATGCGAGATTCATTCAAGAGTTTGCTGCTTTTTGCCGGATTATTATGAGGCAGAGAATTATGCTGCAGACCGTCTAAAAATGATGTTGGAATTTCCATCTCAGCCAATTCAGAATGTAGAGGAAAAAATTGATTGCTTTGAAAGTTCCACGGGATTAAACTATGCACCGGAGCAGAGAGAAGCAATTTGTGCAGCCGTTACCGGTGGAATTCTGGTGCTCACGGGGGGCCCGGGTACTGGAAAAACCACGACGTTGCATGCCATCATTCATTTGTTAAAACAAAATGGAGAAAAAGTTTTTCTAGCAGCTCCGACTGGGCGTGCGGCGAAACGAATGAGCCAAATGACAGGAGAAGAAGCGAAAACAATCCACCGCCTTTTGCAGGTGGAGTGGGGAGAAAATGATCAGCCGGTTTTTTCCTGCAATGAAAAAAATCGTTTGGAATGTGATGCTCTGATTGTGGACGAGCTGTCAATGATGGATGCAAAACTTTTTGAGTCTCTTTTAAAAGCTTTGCCGATGGGATGTCGGCTGATTCTTGTAGGGGATCGAAATCAGCTTCCGTCTGTCGGTGCCGGCAATGTATTAGGGGACTTGATCGATTCGGGAAAGCTTCCTGTTGTTGCATTAAAACATATTTTCAGGCAGGCGATGGAAAGCCTGATTATCACCAACGCACATGCGGTTTTGGAAGGGAAAATGCCGATCCTCAATGATCACAGCAGGGATTTCTTCTTTTTGCCGTGCAGTGAACCGGAGAAGATTTCAAAGACAGTTATTGATCTGGTGAAGCGACGTTTACCGGAATCCTACGGCTATTCGGGGATGACAGATCTTCAGGTTTTGTCGATGGCACGAAAAGGCGATTTGGGAACGATTGAGCTGAATCGTCGGCTTCAGGCGGTTTTAAACCCAGCTGACCGTACAAAAGCTGAGATTCGGGTTGGTCCGTTTTTATTTCGCGAAGGCGATAAAGTGATGCAGATTAAAAACAATTATCATATTGCATGGGAAGAGCAAGACGGATCTCAGGGAGAAGGTGTCTTTAACGGGGATATGGGAATTCTGCAAAAAATTGACCGTCGAGCTTCTATACTACAAGTCGAAATGGACGGCCGTTTGATTACCTATGAATTGGGCATGGCAAAAGAGCTGGAGCTTGCCTATGCAATGACCATTCATAAAAGTCAAGGCAGTGAATTTGATGCGGTTGTAATGCCTGTTTATCCGGGTCCTCCACAGCTCTTATATCGAAATTTGCTTTACACGGCCATTACAAGAGCGAAAAGTTTACTGATTTTGGTCGGAACACAGCAAACAATTCGTACTATGGTAGAAAACGATAAGAAAATGAAGCGCTTTTCAGGACTTTGTGCCTTTTTAACGGGAGACGAAAATCATGAACCAGATTCTGACTAAGATGCTTGAATGCTTTTTTCCGCCGCATTGTGTTTTTTGTGATCGCGTTTTGTCGAGTGGTCAAATCATCTGTAAGCATTGTTCCGAGACGGTTTCGGAAACCTTTTGGCAGAGGGATTTTTTGCTCTTGTCAAAGTATCCTTTTTCTTGTACAGCACTTTATGATTATACGAGCGAAGTACGAAGTGCCTTGATTCGGTTTAAATTTCAGAATGAAACGATTTTAAAAGAATATTTTGGGGAAAAGCTTTCGGAGCGGATGAAGGAAATTCCTTTTCAACCGGACATGGTTACGTCGGTTCCGATTTCCCAAAAGAGAAAAAGACAGCGCGGATATAATCAAAGTGAGCTTCTCGCAAGAGAAATTTCTAAAGACATAAAAGTTCCCTATCAAGAATTGCTTTCTAAAGTGCGGGATAATGTTCCGCAGCATGAATTATCAGAACAGGATCGTCTAGAAAATGTGAAAGATGTTTACTGCCCCAAAAATGACGAAGAGATTCTTGGGAAAAAGATTCTTTTAGTAGACGATATATTGACAACGGGAGCGACAATGTGTTCTGCTGGGCAAACTTTATTTTGTGCAGGAGCAAAAGATGTTTTTGGAATTGCAGTAGCAACAACTCCTGTTTCCCGTTGAAAAGCACTTTTATCTGTATTATAATAAAAGAACTATAAAGAATGGATGTGATTTGATTTGCTCGGTACCGATATTGCCATTGATCTAGGCACTTATGCGATCAAACTTTTTGTAAATGGACAGGGAGTTACTATTCATGAGCCGTCGGTTGTTACAATCGATACGGAAAAGAATCAGGTAACGGCGGTCGGGAAAAAAGCTTATGAGATGCTCGGACGTACCGGAAATAGACTTCGTGTGGAGCGTCCATTGCAAAATGGAGTAATTTCTAATTTTGATTTAGCACAGTATCTTGTCAGCCACTATATTCATGAACTAGGCGCAAAAAAGATGGTGATGCCACGGGTGGTCGTGAGCGTTCCATGTAATATTACCGAAGTGGAAAAACGTGCAGTTGTGGATTCGATCAGTGCGGCGGGAGTACGAAAAATTTGTTTAATTCAGGAACCAATCGCAGCGGCAATGGGGGCTGGAATCGATATTAGTTCTCCACATGGTGTTTTAGTGGTCGATATTGGCTGCGGAACAACGGATATGGCAGTTTTGTCTTTGCGCGGGGTTTCAAATTCCAAAATTGTTAAAATTGCGGGGCAAAAGTTTGATGAAGCGATTGCCCGTTTCATTCGTAATAAATATCATTTGCAGATAGGTGAACGAATGGCAGAAGCCTGCAAAATTGCGATTGGCGGTGTTTTGCCCAGAACGGATTTTGTAACAACATTTACTGCCAAAGGAAAAGATACAGAGAATGGACTTCCGGCGTGGGCAGAGGTTACCAGCGAAGAAGTTTTGGAGGCAATGACGGAACCGGCGATGGATATTGTCCATGCGGTTCAGAAATTGATGGAAGAAACGGACCCCGAACTTTTAGGGGATGTTTTTTCGGACGGCATTATTCTGACTGGTGGTTCTGCAAAAATTTATGGGTTTGCAGATCTTCTTTCTAAGCACGTTGGGATGCCTGTGAGAGTCGCAGATGATCCGGAACTATGTGTTGCATTGGGTGCGGGCCAAGCAATTCCTTTTATTGAAGATTTGGAAAAGAAGCGCGAAGGAATTATCAATCCTTTGAGTGCCGCTTATTAAAATTAAGTAAAAGAAGCCGCAGACGAAAGGATTTTCCGTCTGCGGCTTCTTTTTGTAAGACTTTATTAAAATTTATAACCCGCGCATAAAGTCTGGTTTAAAATCGTGATCAGCTTGCGCTTCTTCAATTTGTGCAAGCATTCTTGGAATATCCCGATTTAGATTTCCTCCTAAATCTACATAGTTAGAAGCGTGATTAGAACGGAAAACGGAACCTTCGCTGTCTACATTTTTGAGAAAGAGTTTAAGCTCATCGAGCAGTTCCATAGGGGACATTCGCTGAAATTCACCATTCTTTACTTGGTCATAAAGAGGGGTTCCAGGATAAACCCGCAAAGTCAAAAAGCTGACATATTCGGGCTTGATCAAAGAGGTGATCTTGGCGCTTGCAAGTGCGTGTTCTTTGGAGCGGACGCGGCTGCCCATGCCGGAAATCAGCATCATAGAGACTTTAATTCCAGCTTTTTTGAGCTTTAGACAGGCTTCAACTGTTTCTTCTGCAGAAACGCCTTTTCGAATGTTTTTTAGGACTTCATTGTCGCCGCTTTCAGCACCAATATAAACCATTTCAAGGCCGGCTTTGCGCAGCTGCAACAATTCCTCCGGCGTTTTCAGAAGAACATCTGCCGGAGCACCATAGGAGGTTACTCGTTCGCATTCCGGGAAAAGACGGCGAATTTCGCTGAGAATATAAAGCAGATCCGGAGTCTTTACAATTAAAGCATCTCCGTCTGCCAAAAAGATTCGGTGTACATAGGAATAAGTATTCCGTGATTCTTTTAGATCGTTAACAACATCTTCCAGCTTACGAATTCGAAAGTTTTTTTCTTTATACATTGTACAGAAGGTACAGGTGTTTCTGGCACATCCAATGGTAAGCTGAATAATCAAGCTTCTGGCTTCACTCGGTGGACGATAAACAATGCCTTCATATCGCATATCATTTCACAGCCTTTCTTTAAGTAAATAGACAAATCTTAAAAAACGTCGCTCATTATCATGAGGCGGCGTTTTTTTGTAATTATGCTTTTTCCTGGTATCGTTTGACAATTTGGTTCGCACATTTATAGACATCCCCACCACCGAGGGTGAGAATCAAATCCCCGGGCTTTGCCTTTTCTATAACATAGTCCGTGATTTCAGGAAATGTTTTTCGATAAACAGCACCGGGAACTTTTTTGACCAAATCTTCGGCGTAGATGTGATACGTATTCGTTTCACGTACCGGCAAAATTTCAGAGACAATCACATGGTCAGGGATCGTTAGAGCTTTTGCAAAATCATCAAGCAGCATAGCCGTACGGCTGAAGGTATGAGGCTGAAAAATTGCCCAAACCTCATGGAATCCCATATGCATTGCAGCACTTAGAGTTGCGGTAAGCTCTGTGGGGTGATGTGCAAAATCATCGGCGACCGTGATGCCGTCGAAGTGCCCCAGAATTTCAAAACGGCGGTGGACACCGGTAAAAGTATGCAGACTCTTTTTGATGGATTCTACGGGAACACCAAAGAAGTCTGCTACTGCAAATGCTGCAAGTGCATTATAAATGTTATGTTTGCCTGGAATTCCCAACGTCACATTGCAAAGAGGTGTTCCATCTTTTACGATATCAAAATTTTCTTTTGCGCCTTTAGTCGGGGCAATATTTGTCGCATAATAGCGATTTTTAGGATCAAGTCCAAACGTAATAATTTCCAGATTATCAATGCCCTCAAGTGCTTTTTGAGAGTTTAAATCATCTCCGTTTGCAACGACTGCACGAGAAGTCTGTGTTGCAAACTGATGAAAAGACTTGATAATGTTAGAAAGATTTTTAAAATAATCGAGATGATCCGCGTCTACATTCAGAATCACGGAAACTGCGGGATACAGCTGCAAAAAGGTATCAACATATTCGCAGGCTTCGCAGACAATGGTGCTGGAATGCCCTGCACGTCCGTTTGTGCCGATAGAGGGAAGCTTTCCGCCGATTACAGCAGAAGGATCACGGCCAGCGTCTATTAAGATTGTAGTGATTAATCCGGTTGTTGTCGTCTTTCCATGGGTCCCGGAAACACAGATACTGTCCGGATACCGGCGAACCACCATCCCCAGCATGACGCTGCGTTCAATTTCGGGAATTTTACGTTCCCTCGCGGCAACTCGTTCCGGATTATCTTCTTTAATAGCGGCCGAATAGACGACTAGCTCTGCGTCATGCAGATTTTCGGCTTTTTGTCCCATATAAACCGGGATTCCGTAAGTGCGCACTCTTGCGAGTGTGTCAGATTCACTGTTGTCGGAACCGGAAATTTGATATCCACGATGAATCAGAATTTCAGCGATAGGGCACATGCCGGAACCGCCAATTCCGATAAAGTGAATTTTTTTAACACGTGATAAAATATCATCCATAAAGGCAAGACACCTCTTTCAATCATAACAAGATACGTTTTTATATTATAATACTTTTTCAGGATAAAATAAACAGTTTTCTTTGGAAAGAACAGAAAAACAAAATCTTTTTCGGTATGCGCACAGGAAAGAAAAATACTCCATAATATGGCTTAAAGAGGCTAAGGAGGGATTGCTGTGCCTTTTCGTCATTCATTTGGAATTTTAGGGGGAGACAAACGTCAGTTGTTTCTGGCAGAACTTCTGGCGTCGGATGGCTATGAGGTTTTCGTTTATGGATTTCCCCATGTTGATTTTGTTCATTCATTCATTCAAAAAGTAGATTTAAAAACCACGCTAGAATATTGCCGGGATTTAATTCTGCCGCTTCCAGTAAGCACTGACGGAAAAAATTTGAAGGCAATTTATGCAGATGAACCGATTCCTTTAGATGATCATTTTGCAAAGGGATGCGAGGGATATCGAGTATATGTGGGTATGAAAGAGCGGTTGCTGAAAACCAGTCCGCTTTGGCAAAACGTAGATCTGCGGGATTATAATGCACAGGAGGAATTTGCGGTCCGGAACGCGGCCATTACCGCAGAGGGAGCGATTGGAATTGCAATTGGGAAATATCCAGATGTTCTCTATCACAGCAGATGTCTGGTCGTTGGCTTTGGAAGAATCGGGAAACAGCTTTCTTTAAGGCTAAAAGCGATGGGAGCAAATGTTTCTGTTTGCGCGAGAAAAGAAAAAGATTATGCGATGATTGAATCACTTGGAATGGAAGCGATTCCAACAGCAAAAATCGGGGAAAAAGTTTCTTTTGATTTGATTTTTAATACAGTGCCGGCAGTTTTATTTAACCGTATGGTTCTGCAGCAATTTCCCAAGACAATGATTTTAATTGATTTGGCATCTTCCCCCGGTGGGGTTGATCTGGAAGCGGCAAAGGAGCTGAAAATCAATGTTGTGCAGGCACTTTCGCTGCCAGCAAAGATAGCTCCAAAAGCAGCAGGAAAAGTAATTCAGCAAACGATTTATATGATGATGAGGGAGTGAAAGGATGAAACAACTTACCTTTGGATTTGCTATGTGTGGATCTTTCTGCACATTTTCAAAAGCTTTTGAGCAAATGGAATCTTTGGCGCAGGACGGATACCGGTTAATTCCAATTATGAGTGAAACAGCTGGTAGTACCGATACCAGATTCGGAAATGCGGAGGATTTTAAGGCTCGGGCAGAAATGATTTGTGGTCATCCGGTAATTGACAGCATTGTAAAAGCGGAACCAATCGGTCCGCAGCATTTGGTGGACCTGATGATCGTTGCGCCCTGTACTGGAAATACGCTGGCAAAGCTTGCGCATGGAATTACGGATACAGCAGTTACAATGGCAGTAAAATCCTGTTTGCGTATTGGATTGCCAGTGCTGATTACGTTAGCAACAAATGATGCTTTGGCGGCTTCTGCCCAAAATATTGGACGCCTACTCAACACCAAGCATATTTTCTTTACTCCATTCCGACAGGATGCGCCGAAAACAAAAGTGACTTCTGTGGTAGCAGATTTTCCGATGATTTTGCCGGCGGCATTAAAAGCCTTAGAAGGCAAACAACTACAGCCGCTTCTTTTAGGCAGTAATGATTCATTTTAAGATTGTATCAAAAACAAATTCATGCTATTATAAAAAACAAAAGAAAGAAATTTAATAGATTATGCAAAAGACAAAGGAGTGTTTGCTATGCAGCAGTATCGTCCGGATACCGTATGTATCCACGCAGGCTATACGCCGAAAAATGGGGAACCGCGTGTACTTCCGATTGTTCAAAGTACTACTTATCGGTATGAGACAGGAGAACAGATGGGAAAGCTGTTTGACCTGGAGGAGGATGGATTTTTCTACACACGGATTGCAAACCCCACTTTGGATGCAGTGGAAAAGAAGATTGCTGCATTAGAAGGCGGCGTAGGTGCAATGCTGACTTCTTCCGGAATGGCAGCATCTTTTATGGCAACCTTTAATATTTGCCCAACGGGGAGCCATATCGTTTCGAGTAATGCGATTTATGGCGGTACTTTTAATTTATTTAATAAAACAATGCGCGAGATGGGGATAGAGACTACTTTTGTGCATCCGTCGGCAACAAAAGAAGAATTGGAAGCAGCTTTTCAGGAAAATACCCGTGCGGTTTTCTGCGAGACCCTTTCCAACCCGTCTTTGGTTGTAACGGATCTGGAACTTTTTGCGCAGGTTGCTCATGAGCATGGGGTTCCTCTAATTGTCGATAACACATTCCCAACGCCAATTAACTGCCGCCCATTTGAATTTGGGGCGGATATTGTTGTTCATTCTACCACGAAATACATGGATGGCCATGCAGTACAGTTGGGCGGCGTTATTGTAGACAGCGGAAATTTTGACTGGACAAACGGGAAATATCCGGCGTTAACGGAGCCGGATGAATCCTATCATGGAATCACCTATACAAAGCAGTTTGGAAAAGCAGCTTATATTACAAAAGCCAGAGTGCATATGATGCGTGATCTGGGTGCGCAGGCAGCTCCGATGAATGCATTTCTTCTAAACCTTGGGCTAGAGACACTGGCTCTGAGGATGGAACGTCACTGTTCCAATGCACAAAAGGTCGCAGAATTTTTGGAGAAGCACCCGAAAGTGTCTTGGATTAACTATCCGGGACTTGCGAGCAGCCCGTATTATCAGCTTGCACAAAAGTATCTGCCAAATGGAAGCAGCGGTGTGGTGTCGTTTGGCGTGAAGGGAGGAAGAGAGGCTGCCAGTAAATTTATGTCTGGCTTAAAGCTCGCTTCCATCGTAACGCATGTGGCGGATCTGCGTACTTGTGTATTACATCCTGCAAGCACAACGCATCGTCAGATGAGCGATCAGGAACTTTTAGAAGCCGGCGTAAAACCGGATCTGATTCGCTTCTCCGTTGGAATCGAAAATCCGAATGATATTTTGGAAGATTTGGAACAGGCTTTGAAACAGGTCTGAATTTGATTTGATAGAATAAAAACCAGCTGCCCGGTAAGTTGTCTACTGCCGGACAGCTGGTTTTTTATTTTACGGTAATTAGCTGATACTCTTTGGTACCGAGTCCCATCTTTTCGCCGTGAGCAATTTGTGTTCTCCAGGAACAGTTGGGGAAAAGCGCTGTAAAATAATCGTCGCCTTGCTTTGCTTTTCCGTCCAATTCGGAACCGGGTAAAATGATCTGCTGATTTACTGCATCCGCACAAGCTTGATCCAATGCAATCGGGTCAAAAGAAGCAAACATGCCTACATCCGGTACGACCGGCGTATCATTTTCCTCATGACAGTCACAATAGGGGGAAACGCTGACAACCAGACTGATATGAAACTGTGGACGATTATGAAGAATAGCCCAACTGTATTCCACAATCTTTTTGCCCAGAATTTCTTCCACTTCATCGTTAGCGGGGCAGATTGCGTCTTTGGGGCAAACCCCGATACATCTGCCGCAGCCTACACATTTTTTGTGATCGATTGCAGCTTTTTTATTGGTAACAGTGATGGCATGATGCGCACAAACTTTAGTACATCTGCCGCATCCGATACATTTTTGAGAATCAGTCAGAGGCTTTCCAGCACTGTGCATTTCCATTTTGCCAGCACGGGAGCCGCCTCCCATACCGATATTTTTCAGCGTGCCGCCGATTCCAGTTGACTCGTGAACTTTAAAATGGGTCAGAGAGATAATGATATCTGCATCCATCAGCGCACGAGCAACTTTTGCCTCTTTTACATATTCGCCGCCTTCTACCGGAACCAGCACTTCATCTGTTCCTTTGAGGCCGTCAGCAATCAGAATCTGACACCCGGTTTGAATTGGAGAAAACCCGTTGAGATAAGCGGTATCAAGGTGTTCAAGCGCATTCTTTCTGCCGCCTACATAAAGTGTATTAGCATCTGTTAAAAATGGTTTTCCACCTTGACTCTTTACAAAGTCAGCAATCGTTTTTGCATATTGATGGCGCAGAAAAGCAAGGTTCCCAAGCTCTCCAAAATGCATCTTGATTGCGGCAAATTGATCCTCAAAATGGATTTTTCCCATGCCGGCAGCTGTGATCAGCCGAGTAAGTTTCTTTTGTAGGCTGTCGCCTGGTTTTACGCGCATATTTGTAAAATAAACATTAGATGAGTTCATGATGATTTTTCCTGCCTTTCGTCTTTGACTTTTTGTGGGGGGAAATGGTAGAAGTTAAATGAAAACTGTCACAGATCATTTCCTGCAGATCACAGAGCGGAAGCGCAAGATTTGGATACGCGGAGATCCAGTGACGTTTATTCATGTGCCACCCAGCGGTAACACAGTCCGGATAAACGCTGCGCCAAAAATCCGCTTTTGACGGCTCGCATTTTAAATTAATACAAAGACCCTTTTCCTGTTGGGTAATCAGCCCAAACCACTTTTTATTCTCTTTATGGCGTAGAGCAATAGCATCCCCGTTTTGAAAGGGACGGTCGGCTACAGAACCGGAAAATCCAAGGCATAGTTTACATAACTCATTACTTGTCATAAAGAAAATCCTCCGTCAATATCTGTGGTTATTTTAGCATAAAGAATGGCAAAATACCAGCAGTGATTCCAAGTTAAGAATATTCTTGTTTTCTTAGAAAACCGTCCTATAATGGAAGCAGTTAAAGAAGAAAGGAAGTCGTTTGCAGATGTCAGTATTAGGGGCAGTGATTGTTCCGCATCCACCGATTATTCTGCCGGAGATTGGAAAAGGTGAAGAAAAGAAAATCGGTAAAACAATCGAAGCATATCGAAAAGTTGCCCGAATGGTGGCAGATTGGAATCCGGATACTGTGGTGATTACTTCACCGCATGCGGTGCTGTATGCGGATTACTTTCATATTTCTCCCGGTAAAAAAGCAGAGGGGGATTTTCTTTCATTTGGAGCACCAAATGTAAAAATCACAGCGGATTATGATCAGTTGTTTGTAGAAGAATTGATGAAAAGAGCCAGAAAGGCGCATCTACCGGCTGGAATTTTCGGAGAGCAACAACCAGAACTTGACCACGCAACAATGATTCCGTTGCGCTTTTTACAGGAAGCAGGAGTTTCTTGTAAAGTGATTCGAGTTGGCCTTTCAGGATTATCGGCGCTGACTCATTATCGCCTTGGAAAATGTATTTCTGAAACAGCGGAAGCATTGCATCGCAAAATTGTGTTTGTAGCAAGTGGGGACCTTTCTCATAAGCTTTTGGAGAGCGGTCCTTACGGATTCTCTGAAGATGGCCCGCGTTTTGATCATCAAGTAACAGAGGCAATGAAGACAGGAGACTTTTTAAAATTCCTGGAATTTCCGGAGTCTTTCTGCGAATCGGCGGCGGAGTGCGGACTGCGTTCTTTTCAGATTATGGCGGGAGGACTGGATGGCTTATCTGTTTCTCCAGAGTTGCTTTCTTATGAAGGAACTTTTGGAGTAGGCTATGCTGTAGCGAGTTTTGCAGTAACAGGAAAAGATGATTCCCGTCATTTTGATCGCTTTTATGAGGAGCAGGAAAACCAAAGAATTACGCAGAAAAGGCAGCGGGAAGATTCTTATGTGCGCTTGGCAAGAAAAAGTCTGGAGACTTTTGTTGAAACAGGAAAACGTTTGTCTTTGCAGAATCTTTTAACGCAGCTGCCGGAAGAACTGCGGAAAAAGAAAGCCGGTGCGTTTGTCTCGATTCATCAGGAAGGAAGACTGCGCGGCTGCATCGGAACCATTGAGCCGATTTTTCCTTGTTTGGCAGAGGAAATCATCCACGATGCTGTTTCGGCAGGAACTGCTGATCCAAGATTTTCGCCGGTCGGAAAAGAAGAACTGCCAAGTTTGGAATACAGTGTAGATGTACTGGAAAAGCCGGAAAAAATTTCGTCGCCCGAAGAGCTTGATGTGAAAAAATATGGGGTCATTGTTTCTGATGGAGAAAGGAGAGGGCTTCTGCTTCCAAATTTAGAGGGAGTGACTTCTGTAAAACAGCAAATTAAAATTGCACGGGAAAAAGCAGGTATCGGAAAAAAGCAGAGCTATTCGTTGGAACGCTTTAAGGTGGTGAGACATTTTTGAAAAAAAGTTGTCCGATTTGTTTTCACCATTGTTCCTTGGAAAACGGGGAAATTGGGTTTTGCCATGCACGAAAGAATCAGGATGGAAAGATAATTCCGATTAATTATGGAAAAATCACCTCTATTTGTCTCGACCCAATTGAGAAGAAACCTTTGAGGCAATTTTATCCGGGAAAGAAAATCCTTTCGATCGGAAGTTTCGGCTGTAATCTTCGGTGTCCTTTCTGCCAGAACTATGAAATATCAATGGCGCAAGAGACACAGTGCGGACAGATTTTCTGTACACCGACACAGCTTTTCAGAAAAGCGCAGGAGTTGGTTCCGAAAGGAAATATTGGACTTGCCTATACCTATAATGAGCCTTTAGTCGGCTATGAATTTGTTCGAAACTGCGCTAAAAAAATTCATGAGGGAAATCTAAAAAATGTTTTGGTGACAAACGGAACGATTTGTAAAGAACCGCTGCAGGAGCTTTTGCCGCTGATTGATGCTGCCAATGTGGATTTAAAAGCGTTTACACCGCAGTTTTATCAAAAGATCGCCGGAAATTTGGAAGTGGTAAAAGAGACGATCCGAATGATGGCGGATCATTGTCATCTGGAGGTGACAACTCTGGTGATTCCAGGAGAAAACGACAGTATAGAAGAAATGAAAGAGCTGTCTTTCTGGCTTTCGTCTGTGCGGCGTGATATCCCGCTGCATATCACGCGCTTTTTTCCACGTTATCAGTTTAAAAATTATCCGCCGACGTCGGTCGAAACGATTCATCGGCTTTGTGAAACAGCACGAGAGTTTTTAGAGTATGTTTATCCCGGCAATTGCTAAAAAGGGGACAGCATCGTGATAAAAGGCGATGCTGCTCTTTTTTTAAAATGCATAGGATTTTTGCTTTTTTCATTGACTTTTTCCGCAAATGCTGTTATGATGCTAATAGAACATATGTTCAAATTGAGGATATTAAGAAGGATAGAGCAATGACGACAATGGAAAAACTGAAAATTCTGACGGATGCGGCAAAGTACGATGTTGCCTGCACTTCGAGCGGGGTTGATCGTTCCGGAAAAAAAGGAGGCCTTGGTTCAACGCAGTTCAGCGGAATCTGCCACAGCTTTGCAGCAGATGGCAGATGTATTTCTCTGTTGAAAGTTCTCTATACCAATTCTTGCATTTGTGATTGTAAATATTGCGTCAATCGCCGTTCCAATGATGTGAGAAGGGCTTCTTTTACACCGCGGGAGTTGGCGGAACTTACGATTGGCTTTTATAAAAGAAATTATATTGAGGGATTATTTTTAAGCAGTGGAATTATTAAAAATCCAGATTACACCTGCGAGCAAATGCTGAAGGTGCTGGAATTATTGCGGGAGGAATATCATTTTAGAGGATATATTCATGTAAAAGCGATTCCCGGAGCAGATGACCAACTTTTAAAAAGACTCGGGATGCTTGCAGATAGAATGAGTGTTAATATCGAACTGCCTTCAGAAGAGAGTTTAAACAAGCTTTGTCCCGATAAAAACCGAAAGGCGATTTTTCATCCGATGGGATTGATTTCGAGTGGGATTCAGGTTCATACGAAAGAGTTGGCACAGTATCGCTATGCACCAAAGTTTGTACCGGCAGGGCAGAGCACCCAGATGATTATCGGTGCGACCAAAGATACCGATTATCAGATTTTAAATCTTGCAGAGAGTCTATATCACAAATATCAGCTAAAACGGGTTTTCTTTTCGGCTTATGTACCGGTAGCAGAAAATGCACTTTTACCGCCTTTACAGACAAAACCGCCTCTTTTAAGGGAACATCGGCTTTATCAGGCGGATTGGCTTTTGCGCTATTATGGATTTGAAGCGCGTGAACTTTTGGATCAAGAGCATCCGCAGTTTAATGCGGTGATTGATCCCAAATGCAATTGGGCTTTGCAGCATATGGGATTTTTCCCTGTAGAGGTGAATTATGCGGATTACCACACTTTGCTGCGTGTGCCTGGAATTGGACCAAAATCAGCTAAGGCAATTTTGCAGGCACGCCGTGCTTCTATGCTGGACTTTACCGGCTTAAAAAAGCTGGGAGTGGTATTAAAGAGGGCACAGTATTTTTTAACCTGCAGCGGGCGTATTATCGATGGACTGCGGGTTACTCCCGATATTGTTCTGCGCAATCTGATTAGTCAGCAGGGAATTGAATTGTTGAAGACAGAGGAACCACCTGAGCAGTTGAGCTTTTTTTCGCCCACAGAATCCTTTGAGCAAATTAGGCAGTTAATGCCGATCAGGATCAGAGGATAGAGAGGACAATCATGCAGGAAACAAACATTATTTATCACTATGATGGAAGCTTTAACGGTTGCATTTGCTGTGTATTTGATGCATTTTACCGCAGAGAAAATCCAATAAAAATTCTTTTTAAAGAGGAAAGACAGGTTACTTTATTTCCAACGCACGAAGTGCAAACGGACTTTTCTCATGCGAAACGTGTCTTAAATGCACTTTATGAAAAGGTATCTCCCAAAGTGGTTCGGTTTATAGAAGAAGGATTCTTGTCCTGTGAACCGGAAAAAGAGAAATTGATTTTGGAAACGATCCGCAGAGCTTTTCAGGATGGTGCAAATGTTTTAAACAATCTTACAGATGACTCAGTCGGAAAGCTTTACCGCGCTGTTAAATTTTTGAAAAATGAAACTCATCTTTTGTGCGGATTTGTGCGGTTCTCAGAGCAGAACCATACTCTTTGTGCTGTGATTTCTCCTAAAAATCGAGTGTTGCCGCTTTTAGCACCACATTTTTGCAGGCGTTATCCCGAAGAACATTTCCTAATTTATGACCAAACGCATCAAGAAGCAATTCTTTATCAGCCTTATGAATCAATTTTAATTCCATTGGAGAACTTTCAAGCTTTTCCGGCCGATGAGGAAGAAAAAAATTTCAGAGCCCTTTGGAAGTGCTTTTATGATACTATTGCAATTGAAGGGCGGTTAAATCCAAAGTGCCGAATGAATCATATGCCCAAGCGATATTGGAGCCACCTGACAGAATTACAGGAACAGGGAGAGAATTTTAACGAAAAGCATCCTGAAAAAACGCTTTCGCTCAAAAATTAGAAAGATCATATAAAAAGCGCTCCGGAAAAATTCCGAAGCGCTTTTATTTTAAAATATTTTTATTGCATTTCTTCTTGAATTGCTGCCATTAAAGGTGGAATCAATTGCTTTTTGCGACTCATTAAGCCCGGCAAAACAGCACAATCTCCTTGAGGCTTTACGTGAAATGCTTTTTCGATGATCGCAGCAGCGTGAGGTCCGGTGAACATCAAATCGGTTGATTCTCCGGGCACGTCGGTAAACATGTAAAAAATCATTGGAATTCCCTGATATGCAGCCGCTTCTGATAAATAAGGGCCAACCAGCTTTTTAGCGGCAATTTTTGACTTTTTAGTCATATAGGTTCCTTGACCGACACCAAAACGGACATCTCCACGACTGAAAATCTTGAAGTCTGATAGAAAAATTTCTTCTGCATTTTTCCCGGTTAAATCTGCACCAGCTTCAAACATTTGCTCGGCGTATTGAGGAATGTTGATATTGGCAGCCTTAGCAAGTTCTTCGGCTACTGCTTTGTCAACAGGGGTGCAGGTTGGGCTGCGGAACATCAGAGTATCCGAAAGAATTGCGGAAAGAAGCAAACCAGCAATCTCTTTTGGAATTTCCACATTGTTTTCATGAAACATTTGATAGACAATCGTACAGGTGCATCCCATGGGGACATTGCGAAAATAGACCGGATTCATGGTTTCTACAGCCTTTAGACGATGATGGTCGATGATTTCAAGGATCTCTGCTTGGTCAAGACCATCTACAGCTTGTGTCTTTTCATTGTGGTCAACCAAAATAATTTGTTTGCGGTGAACATTCAGTAAGTTTCGTCTGCTGATAACGCCACAGTAAAGACCGTTGTCATTTAAAACAGGAAAATAGCGGAACCGAACACTGGCCATTACTTTGTGAGCATCTTCAACCGGTGTGTTCAAATTAAATTTACTGATATTATCTTTTGTCATATAATGACTGATGGGGGCTGCCTGACTGATTAATTTTGCAACGTCATAAATAGGATGAGGAGTTGTAATAATTCTGCACCCTTTTTCTGTTGCACGTGCGACAATGGTTTTTGGAGCGGCGAGACCGCCACAGATGATAATACATCCTGCACCGCATTCAATAGCGCACAGTTGACTTTCATAACGGTTGGAAAGGATGACCATATCGCCTTCTTCGACGTATTCTTCCATGGCGTCTGGTGTAGCGGCTCCAATAAAGATATTGCCCTTGTCAATCACGGCATTTTCATCACCGAGAATCATTTTGCCTTCCAGGGTTTGTACAACATTTCTATAAGGGGTATGCGCTTTGGAAAGAACAGCAGTATCTAATAAATCCATATTGGCGGTTGCAATATCCCGAATAGTAATAATGCCAAGAAGTTCTTTTTGGGAATTCGTAATGCAGAGTGTGTCAATTTCTACGCTGCGCATCAACATCCATGCAGACTTTAGCGACATGTTACCGTCCACTCCTGGCTGACAACGAATGTCGATATCTTTTACCTGAGGGCTGACATCAGTGCAAAGTCTAGGGGATTTGACACCAAAATATTTCAAAACAAATTCAGTTTCTCGATTTAAAAGACCAGCACGGCGTGCTTCAGCGTTGATCCCAAGTTTTTTCTTTAAATAAGCATATGCAATCGCAGAACAGATGGAATCTGTATCAGGATGTTGGTGACCGATTACATTCACCTTACGGCGGACATCGGTATTGGGCATGAAAAGCCCCTCCTTTTATCTTAAATTGTGGGTTTGAGCAAATCTATTTACCGAGCAGACTTGCCACAAATATTACTTTTATTATAACACAATTCTTTAGTGACGCAATTGCTTCTCTAAAAGGATTTCGCTTTAAATGTTAAAAAAAGAAATAAAATGAAAAGGATGCTTTTATTTTTTAAGTGTAAAAAAGAAAATAAAAGCCATAATTTTAATGATATTTTTATAAAATAACGGAAAATAAAGAATTAATGAAAAAAGGCCTTGACAGAAGCAATCTGTTTTTGTATAATTAAAAAGCTTCCTATGAAGCAGCGCTGAATTCGGCCCGTTGGTCAAGTGGCTAAGACAGCGGCCTCTCACGCCGTTAACGTGGGTTCGAATCCCGCACGGGTCACCAAATGAATAGATCCCATAGAGAAGCACGATCATTGCCCAAAGACATTCGATCAGTTGGTGCAGATAGCGGCGAGGGTCCACCTGTTCCCATTCCGAACACAGAAGTTAAGCTCGCTTGCGCCGAAGATACTTGGCTGGTAACGGCCCGGGAAAATAGGTAAGTGCCAACATAGATATTCCTCAATAGCTCAGCCGGTAGAGCATGCGACTGTTAATCGCAGGGTCGTTGGTTCGAGTCCAACTTGGGGAGCCAAGGCTGAATCCGGACGTTGCTTTTGCGTCCGGATTCTTTTTATTCCTTTGCAGAAAACGTACAGTTTCTGCAAAACACGGGCCATTAGCTCAGTTGGTTAGAGCTACCGGCTCATAACCGGTTGGTGCTGGGTTCGAGTCCTAGATGGCCCACCAAACAAAAACCGCATCAGATAGCCATTTGTTGGCATTCTGGTGCGGTTTTTTTATACCCTGTTTTAACGCAAAAACACGCAAAATAATGGTAAAATTCGAAAACATGCAAGTCAGATGCAAGTCAAAATATGCGTTATATTATGCTATAAACGTGAAAAATATTCACATACAAAAAATCACCATCAGCTATCCTGTATTGGACGGTTGATGGTGATCCTTTTTAGTTGTATGGTAAGCCCACAATATAAATTTAGGTTATTCGTTATCTAATAATTTTTTATGACATTAAAACTTTGAATATTTTGAAAGAGTGGCAATATTGTGAATTAATTGTTCGAATGTTTCTTTATCCCAGAATCTTGGATGCATATAACCATGTACAACGTTATTTCGGTTATTTCCTTCATTTTGAGGTTTTGAAATTTCAAAATATCGTTTTACACTTTTAAGAAGCGTTACATATTTGTAATTATCGCCATTTTCCTCAATTGCAAGATTGACTAAAGCTATTCCTACTTTCCGCTTTTTGGGCGTTCCATTTTTATCAAGTAGCGTCATACCATATTCAGATGTAGTAGTTCTTATCATTTCCTCCAAATAAGTATATGCAAAAGGTGTCAAAACAGAAAAAGAAGCAGGAATTTTTTCATACACTTCTTGAGCTATGCTCCAATCAGGCGACCAATTCAAAAAGTGTGCATAAGTTATTATTTCTTTGAAATCATCATGAATGCTCATGATCTTTTCCTTTCAAATCGTTATGAATGGCGAAATTAACATAATTACACAGTACTATAATTTAGTCATTTCTTTTATCTCGTTAATAATACCCTTAAATCCTACAGAGTTGTTGCATTTTGGTTCCCCTCATTGCCATTTTATATAATTGAGTATCGCTTAGAGAGTTCCATTTTGATAAGCCTTGAATTTTTCATTTAACATCACTTTTATCGTGCAAAAAAGAAGAGGGTTAGGCACAAGACATTGTACTTAGTAGGAAATCTGTTGAAAGTCATTTTTTAAATTACTTAGATTTTTGTCAATTTTAAAACATAAAAAAGCAGAGCTGATTTCTCAGACCTGTTTTATGTATGTCGATAGTAGCTGGTTCAACAAGTAGTAAGCTACTAATCTTTAATTCTTATTTTTATGAATGATATTTCGTAAAATCTCAAATGTTCGCTTGGCATTTTTTTCCATATTTGACAGAATTAATCCAGAGAAGAATGATAAAAACGCTGCTATTGCGATAAATCCACATGTAATTAATGTAGGAAATTTTGCTACGAGACCCGTCTTAACATAATCTGTTAAAACCGGTATAACGTTCAATGTTGATACCACAGCTAATATTGCTGCAAATATACCGAAAAATCCCAATGGTTTATAATTTTTATACAGATTGAAAATAGTCTTGAGTACCTTAAAACCGTCCGAGTAAGTGTTTAGTTTCGATATGCTTCCTTCCGGACGATTGCGATATTCAATAACCACGTTATCGATCTGCATATTATTATAAACCGCATGAATCGTCATCTCAGTTTCAATTTCAAATCCTTTTGACAGGACTGGAAACGTCTTTACAAAATCATAACTGAACGCACGGAATCCGGTCATAATATCTTTTACATCGCAACTAAATAATTTGTTAATACTCTTTCGAACTAATGAGTTACCAAAATTATGAAATGGACGCTTGTTTTCTGTGAAGTATGTGGAGGATAACCGATCTCCTACCACCATATCTGCATTATGGTGAAGAACTTTGTCTGCCATTTCTGGAACAGCGTCTATAGGATAAGTATCATCTCCGTCTACCATGATATAGCACTTTGCGTCAATTTCTCGAAACATACGTCGGATTACATTCCCTTTACCTTGCATGTATTCATTTCGTACAATAGCACCTGCTAGTTTAGCAATTTCAACAGTTCGATCCTGTGAATTATTGTTATAAACGTATACTGTTGCTGATGGCAAAACGGCTTTTGTGTCTGCTATTACTTTTCCTATCGTTTTCTCCTCGTTGTAACAGGGAATTAAGACTGCAATTTGATCCATATTCAATCGTCACCTAATTTTAATATATTTTGTTCATTTTTTAAGATAAGCCCTAAAAGGACAGGTGTAGTTATTACAAGTGGGTAAATATATCTATATAAAACAACTGGTCCTAATAATAATGTGAGCCATAATGCAAATAGGAATGCTGCCGGAAATAAAAGTTGATAGCTATGCTTATAAAATGCATAAGTTATATAGAGTAGCATGTTCCACACAAAAAAGCCAGAACTAAATAGCATTGAAAATATAGGCATAGACTGATAATTATTGTTATAAGATAAATTATGTAACCATTTTTCTAGCCATTGGAAAGATGTAGGTGTTTGTCTTGTAATCAAAACCCAATTTTTATTATTTTGTGAAGTATTATCATATTCCCAATATGGGTGATATGCTTGTGGATCACGGTAATTCATATCTGGATACCATAGACCAATAGTCAAGCGCAAGAACGCATCTACATATGAAGTTGGGCATTTTTTCCCGACTTTTATCCATAAAGCTATAAACCTTTTTGGATCTGACTTACATAAATCGGAATTAAATGTCTGTTTCATAAGGTCTGAGATACCTTGTTGATTATTTGTGTATTTTGAATAATCAGGTATGTATTCAGCTATTTCACTAATATCTTCAGAGTTTAGCTGAGGGGATCCAACGGTTGCCGCACGTGACAACTGCATAATTGGAACGCTCAACATCTCTTGGAGTGAATCGGACTTTACGCCACCAGCGAGTGCTGTAATTGGTCCTGAATAAACTCCAAAAAGGACACATGAGATGATTCCAATTGATAAGATCTTTTTATTAATCTTCCATTTATGAAAAATTAATAAGCCAATGATCATTGCCATAATATTTACATATATAGCATTATTCCTAAAAATTAAGTTTATGAATACAATAACAATTGTCAATGCGACGCTTTTTTTTGATTCAAGATACTTGTTATTGACAACCAGTTTTGCCCACTGCAAAACCATTAGTAGAAATGTTGCAGAATAAATAATATCTTTCGTTGAAGAAAACGACATTATGGAATTTGTCGGTAGGAACATGAAGAGAAGCAGCATTACTAGTTGTACAATAAAAGGCAAATGCCAATTACGCAGATTCCTTATGGTTTCAGCAAATGCAAAAGAAAGAATGGCCATCTGAATAAGAATATACAGTAAAAATCCTATTTGTCTATTTCCTATAGCATCGCCAACTGTGATTGTGAAAAAGCCAAGAAGATATGAATGAATGATTGGGTGATGTAAACTAAATCGATGATTGATATAAAAATTTATCTGGTAAACACTATCATATCCATAAATTCCTGGAAAAGATGCTATGAGGTTTGGCACCCATGATAAGAAAATAATAATCCATACTATTATTTCAAATAGTATAGGGAACTTTTCTGAGAGTTTTGTTATACATTTGGGTTCTTTAAATACTTGTAGATTTAAATTTATTTTAGAAATAGACTTGAGTGCGATTGTGATCAATGGATACCACAAAAAGGTGCCTGAAATGATTGCTACCCATGTTTGTCCTTTGTTCGCTTGCGCATATCCACTTTTGATGATAATTGAGCCAAAAACAAGCGAAGCAGAAAAAAATAGAGCGAGAAGTATTCTTATAGCAAGTGCATTAGAATTATCAATTTCTAACGTTTTATACCAAAGAAACATTAGTATAACAAACCAGATCCATGAAAAAATACTATTAGAATATGATAAAAGCGTTAGTTCACCTTTTATCATATTCTGAATTCCCCATGTTGCTATTGTAGCAAAAATTATAGACATAATAATTTGTTTATTTGATGCCAATTTATTCAAATGCAATTTCATATTTACCTTTACTTTCAATCGTTTTTATACAATAATCTCTTTACATCGCTATAACATAAATTTCTATATTACTATATTATATTAATAATACTCTTAAATACCATAAAATGGAACGCTTTGTATGAAAATTCGTCAAGATTCAACATAATTGAAATAATACAATTAGACGTATTAACAACAAAAAATCCCCCGGCCATCCTAAAATAAAGGAAGGCCGGGGGATTGGATTATGGAGATATTTAATTTTTAGGTACCGGACTTGTTGGATACTCGTGCGATTGCCTGGTAGGCACCGTTGCTGGCTGTCGATACCAATACTGCATTGAGCGGTACCAAGGCCCATACTGTCCAAGGCTGCACAAATCCTGCATTAGCTGCTGTGCTGATGAGCAGCACAACCAGGGCAATCAGATAGCTTAAAATTTGTGTCGGCATCTTTGCAATGGAGCCGGCGCCTTTAAGTAACTGTGTCAAAAGTCCTGTAACCGCTGCAGCACCGGCGAAGGTGCCAAGAATACTCCAGGTTAAAAAATCATTCATGTTCATAATGTTCCTCCTTAACTTCCAAATCACTAATTCGGTGATTTGCAACTTTTATCTGTTCTTCTAATCTATAGGTACGTTCTACAACTTGATTATGCTTTGCAACTTTTTCTTCTAACTGGCAGAGACGATAATCCACTAATTTGTTGGAAATGCGGATTCCACTCCAACTGCCGACTGCTGTCCCTAAGAAGGCAATCAGCGCAACAATAACTTCTGTTGGCATTTTGTCCTCCTTATGCGACTGTCATCTGGAAACGGTCGATTGTATTGCCGTACTTCCCGGAAAAACCGTCCATACCGTTACCGGTATTATCGTCGATTTGCTCCGGGTAATAATCCTGCAGATTAGGGCTGACCTTGTAATGGGCGCAGCGAAGCGGATGCATGCCAGCAGGGGAGTAATAATATGCCTCAACCGCATCGATCTCCTGGCCGTTACCTGCATATCCGTTGTTGTCGTCATTGATATCGTAGCCGGTGACGTAAGGCAGCCAGTCACCGCCGCATACATGGACACGGTAGCGGATAGCTCCCTGTGTGACACCGATCGCAATATCAGTGATCTTGTGCCCTCGCACACCGCCAAAGTCATTGTCGTCCCAAACCTCATCAAGCCAGCCGTCCTCTTTGGTGCGCACGCGATAGGCAGCGCTAACCTTGCCGGTATGATCAGCGGGGGAACTGGCAGCGCTGACAATATCAGACGGAGTGTTCCCATTCATATAGGACTGCACCATCTGAACAAATCGTCCCCAGCCACGGTCAAGCGTTCTGTGGGGACAATACTTGTCCATATAATCCTGGTGCTTTGTGAGCCGATCAATCCCCCAGCCATACTTATTAAGAAGCATAGCCGCCAGCTGCGCACCGCTGCGCTCTGCGGCGTCAAAACGTTCTCCACCGGATAAACTGTAGCAAATTTCAATCGCGATTCCCTGACGGTTTCCGGGGCCGTTTCCATCGCCTGCATGCCAGGCATTCCGGTTTTCAGGGATTCCCTGCACAACTTCCTGGTCGTCAACCGCATAGTGAAAAGAACACTCGTTGTTGTTTCCGATCATATAAGCAATCTCATCGCGTGCGGATGCGTCGTTATATGTATTATGGATTACGACGCGGGTCGGAGCCATGGGGTAGGGGCACTTGATTCCATACTTTTCGGGCGGGCAAAGCATTTGTACGATATCCATTATTCTGCATCTCCTTTCTCAGCTTCCTGGTGATTGATTTCTTTTTGTGCGGCCTGATAAAGGTCGTCCGTGTAAATGATTACTTTAGTATCCATGATTTTTATCCTCCTTATTGTGTATCATGCTTTTTTCCGCTCAAATCGTAAGCCGATATCAAAACATAATGGGGCTTTCCATTTGCATCATAGGCAGTCACGAGCCCAACGTGCTTTTTGCCGCTGGAATCGTACATCGTGATCACACCGGATTTAACTTCCACGCCAACCCAGCAAACGGGGGAGGACGGATAAGATCCGTACCACTCGTGAACTTCCCAGACTGCATAATAGACCCAGCCTTTTTTCTTATTGGAAACTGATATCCGATTGTAGTAATTGTCTTTGCCGTACTGATCAAGTATTTTGCTCGGTACCGTCTGAATACTTGTTCCGGATCCGACATACAGCCGCACGCCGAGTCCGTCAGTAACTTCGAAATGGTCGAAATTTGCGTTGCCCTGTGTACTGGACTTTGCCCACGATAACGTGATCGCCATTCCGATCGGTACTTGCGTCTTAGATACTTTAGCGGACGGAGCGCCGGCTGCGTAATAAGGCCGCGCGGGAATGGTAAGAGTTCCATCAACCTCGCCGTTGTTGCCTGCAGGACCGTATCCATTGACCGTATCGCCCCAGTATTTTCCGAATACGGTGACGTCGTAATCACTGTCACTCCGGCTAAAGTCCCAGGAACCTTCTACTTGCCCGACCCAGTTCCCGTTTCCGTTGTAAATTCCTTCTCCGTCTGCGCTGTAATTTTCAACGCCGCACTGTGTGTGAACACCGTATTCACTCATTCCACCATTGATACAGGTCGTGGATGCGTGTACATGGACACGTGCCGTATATTCGCTGATAATTTCGACAGATGCGGATAAGTATGCTTGGGTGGTGCTAGAGCCCCAGTAATAACTGTAGTCGCTATTGCCGCCATACCATTCAGCCATTTAAATCACATCCCATCATAACAGTTGAATATAAAAGCTGTTGGCGGCTGCAGTAGCAGGTGCTGCCGAGGTGCCCCAGTTAATTCCCATTGCATGCAGACCATCTACACGGTTATTACATCCGTGACCGCCATTGGCAATTGGCAGCGGACCGGTCGTATTTCCAAGACCCATCACACTACGGCTGGCGGCAAGTGAATTCTGTCCGGTGCCTCCGCTGGATACCGGTACGGGACCGGATGATCCTAATCCCATAGCATTACGGGTGTCAGATAAGGATTTTTCTCCGGTGCCGCCCTGCTCTGGGGGAACGGTTCCATCTTTGTTCAGTCCGGCGATACCGTTTGCATGACCTTTTGACTCATTGATTGCATTAATTTTTTGGAGCAGATTTCCCGCCGTGTCTCCGGATAATGTGTTTTGGACGTTTGCAAACCAGGTACTAAATGCATTGTTAACCTTGGTCTGAAAGTCCTGATACATCGTATTGTATTGCGCAAACAATTCTTTGGTAGAGACATCAGTGACTGCTGATGCTACAATTCCACACACACTATTGTCAAATCTGAAGTCTTCAATATTTGAATCAGATATTTTTACTGCACCTTTGGCAACTTTGATTTGGCACAGCTTAATATCGTCGATATCAGATGTCCGACTAAGGGGAGGAATCGTTGGACTACTTGCAGGAGTGCCGGCTATATAAGTGAGTTTTGCGTTTTGGTTAATAAGGTCGCGCCGTACAACGATAATGTCGATTCGGTCAAGTGCCCCGTCAGCCGTCGGAACGGTAAGGTTAAATTCTCCGTCACTGTTGTCGAGCTCATATCGGTACCCGTCGATAAAAGCGACGCCAGGTAATACGGTTATCCGCATATCGTTATGGAGCGCCCTGATTTTAAGTCCATCTGCTGGCTTTGCAAAAACTCCGTTTTTAAAAAATGATGCAAAATATGCAGCGAAATCTGCTGCAGAATAAGTGGGCCCATTAAAGAAACTGCAATGTTCTGCCATTATTTAAATCCTCCTATTCAATTAGAAATATTACTTTTAATAATTTCGTCGGCTTCTGTTTGAGTTATCTTTTTTCCGACAAGAGAGTTAATTTGCTCTGTGGTAACGCATCCTAACTTAAACTGGATCATCAAAAAATTAGCGACTGCACTCATGCTTCGTCCCCTCCCATAATTTGGGCGAGCTGCATCTCCTCCAATGCGGCCACCCGGCTTTCAAGTGTCGGAGTGTTTTTCTGCTTTTCGATTGCGGTAAGTTCTTCTGCCGTGTAGGGAATATACCGCTCAATATCTTCGTACTCATCGTAGGCGTCATGACCGACTACTGCCGGAACATCAACCACCTTTTCGACGTCCTTTCCACCATTTGGATAGACGCGCACCGTCTTTAGGTGCGATTGTTCTGTAACGGCCGTTACCGCATCATGATGAATCGTCAGCTTGTCCGATTCCAGATGACCTTTTGTAAGATCCGGATTCAAGATTTCATTGCCCTGTTGATCTAAAATTTTCATAATTTTTATTCTCCTTTTTAAGATAATCGTTCCCAAATATAAACTGCCAAATAAGGCGGCATGTTGTTGTGTGGCTGATTATTACCAATTTTACACAGATCAAATCCATAATACGTACCCTGGTTTACAGAACTTTTAGTATAACAAGTGTGGCCGTTATTAACATTACTGCCTCCATCCCACACTTGAAAATAAGGCAGTTCAGCATCTGTTAAAGTGTGAGTGGATTCCCCTCCCGTGCCTCCGGCTTTGTAGGTGTTTCCGGAGGCAAGCAAAAATTTATCTTTAATTTGCTGCCATGTGCCGCCGTATTTTGATGCGGGGCTGGTACTCTTGGTGCTGATATAAATATCTCCCACGTCGTACTTGTCCGGAATGCCCTTCAAATCCGTGTATTCTCCAGTGTAGGCCGCGGTGGATAATGCTGGAGTTCCCACGATATGAGCGTAGGGGATAGGCAGCTTTTTGATCTTATCGTTTTGCGTCGGAATGTCATTCCCGAGCGTTGGGGTGTATGTTGCGCCGGAAGAATCATAGACCTCTTCCACCGTTGGAATTCTGGTATTAAGGTGATATCCCCAGTCCTTATTCATGCAGGTGACAAGGTCTCCTAAGTCCCAGTCTTTTTTGTATTGCTTTTTTCCGTCCGGCCGGATTCGTTCTGTTGCAGTACAGATGTTTTTGTTTTCGGTCAGCTTTTCTAAACCACGCTGCTTTAGCCTTGCCTTGTAGCTGCTGTCTGACTCGCCGTCATTACGCTGCAGATCTCGGGCATCAACTACGAGTTCCCTAGGAATTTCTGATTCTGTACCGGGTAGTCTGACAAATACGCCGATACGCGCGTTGTCTTCGCCTTCACCCATCACAAAGGCGACGTTTTTGTAATCAGCGTTATTCTCCAAATAGCTTTCTCCGAGGATAGTGTCATACTTTTTGGAAAAGATGCAGCGTTGATTAGTTGTTTGACCAATTGTCCGGTCAAGCCCTCGGTATAACTGGAATCTGTATGTCCATGTTTTGCGGTCAAATACCGTTTTAAAGCCGATATCGTTATCCTGGCATAATTTGGTGACTAAGGATAAGACCTCGCCGTAGGTGTCCTGTAGGCTTACTTTGGGAGTACCTGATAAGGCAGGTCCTAATACAAAATGAGGGACGCTTCGTGCTGCCATGTAAGAAGCCGCAGAAGAGTCCCTAAAAGTGAGATTGTTTTGAGTTAATGATCGTCCGACCAGTGTTCGCACAACAGTATCGAGTTCCGTGTTGTTAAAATTCTGCGTCTCAAGATTATATCGGTCTTTTAACAGGATCGATAGATCATAGGCAATAACAGACAGCTCAAATTGACCGTCCATATCCACTTTTTCTACACTTTTAATGATGTAGGCCGTTTCGTCGCCACGCTTGTGCAGAATGTTTTCCTGCTTTAGGAGGTTAAGATTGTGCGGAGAAATGGCACAGTGTAAGTCCATCTCTCCGACGTCGTTGTACTTGCGCTTGACGTCCAGTGATGTAACTTTGATTCGTCCATAGTTGGGCGGGATCGTCTGTCCGGCGGGTGGGGGAGTATAGCAAGTGAGGACCATCTATATCATCTCCTCATAGATAAATTGGATCATAAGTGATCCCGCAGTCCAGGTTGTCTGTGTTTGTGTCAGAATAATACCGCAGAACGTTATCTCCGGCGTGGAGCTGCAGATAGTCACAGTCCGGATCGACGCAATTACTGATATCTGTGTGTACTCCACCTCGCAGCAGATCTGCAGACTGGTTTTCCGTATCCACCGTGACAACATCCCCCGACTGCATATCCAAATGGTCAAACTGGAAATACTCGCGGGTATTTGCGTTGAGGATGCCGGGATTTTTGATTGCTGCATGTGCCTGAAAAGTGATCAGCATTCCGCATGGCAGATCTCCGGGGTTATAGATGTTTTTAATTAATGACTGCTCACGGGTAGCAAAAGTAATCGCTTTAAAGGCGGTTGGAAACTTGAACTTTTTGATCCACTGTGCAAGCTGTATGGACTTTGAATCAATCGCTCTGTAGCACGGCTCATATGCCGTAGCGGCTAAGTCGAATTCCAGCAGCAATGAGGTGTCGTCTGCATGATTGTCTTTGATATCCGGCGTGTTTTTGATTCGGAAAGAGATCACGCGGTCTTTAATGGTGTCTACATACTGGAATTTCTGCAACGGATTAAAAAAGGAACGCACGGAGCGTTCCAATAAATCCATTTCTGTTTGTGAGTCTGCCTTCAGATAACATACAAATTCCAGTGGCCGGGGTCCGAGATCCGTATGCAGGACGGATTCTCCGATTTGATCAACCCCTTTTGACGTCGTAAAGTTTGCGGGAATCATTCCTAGATCATAGGTGTATAAGATCCTGCGGTCATAGTCGATATCGAATTGTTTTCTGGTCGTGAGATTTTTAAAGTATTCCATAGGCATCCCTCCTTTTATAGCCCGTGTGCGGCTTTGATCTGCTGGCGGTGGAAAGCTGCCGCCGCGGCCGCTGCATCCATTTGTTGGTTTCCGTTGTTATTAATTGTGACATCCGGCGCCGCAGACATAAGTGATGCGGTAAGTTCTTTTTTAAGAGATAAGATTCCGTCGGTAATGGCTTGCTTATAAGTATTGGCGTTATCCTTATCGTACTGTACCTTAAGGACCTGCTTTAAAGGCAGTTTTTGTCCCTGTACCACATCATTGACGGATTCCCAGGTACTCGTATCAATGGTTGGTTTTACAACCATAGCATCGCGCATGCGCTCTGCAATCGCTCTGGACTGCTTTTCTATAACAGGGGAGGACTGCTTTAAAAGTTCTGCGTACCGATTGACAAAGTCCACCGGCCACTGTTCATAGTCGCGCATAGGGCCATAGTCAGGGCGGGAGAAATGCAGTAGTCCTTTCACCGTATTGGCAAGACTCCAGGCTGCATCATGGACTTTGTTCCACATGCTGCTAATACCACCTGCAAAATTAGCTCCCATATCAGAACCCCATGCAGCTGATGCTCCTCTTAAAGCAGATATAGGTGTTTGGGCGGTATCCGCAATCAAATTAGCAGCAGCTTTGTTTGCCCTTTCTTCTCCGCTGAGCCCACCGGCAAGATTTGATCCGGTGCCGGCTCCAATAGTGCTTGCAAGGGCTTCCAAACCATAATTAGTGAATATTTGTGCGGCGGTTCCTGCAAGTGTGTTGGCACTGCCTGATACATCACCGCTTTTTCCACTGATTCCGCTGGCTAGGTTAGAGCCGGTTCCGGATCCGACGGTGTTTGCAGTATCTTCTAGTCCGGCGCCGGTTAAAGCATTCTTTGCGCCCTCTGCGGTATCTCCGGCAGCACCGGAAACATTGCCGGCGTTGTCCGTCATTCCGGAGCTCAGAGCCTGATCGACGTCAATACCTAACCCATTTAGTTCAGCAATGATATTGGGACGTTGGTCTTCTGTTGCAGTCTGTAGTTGACTAATCAGATTAATTGCCTGTAACTGTACCTCAGGGGCTTTATTTGCTAAAATATTAATCAGGGCGTCGGTAGGTTCGATACCGGCGTTCTGCATTGCGGTTTTAAGATTCTGTGTTGAAACAGAAACTTGATTGGATGCACCTTTAACTACATTATCTACTGCAGAGTTTACATCTCCCGACTTACTTTCAATTCCGTCTGCAGTACCTTGCGTAGCATTTGCCGCAGCTTCCTTGTTATAATTAGTAGCCTCTGGCGCCTTATCTTCTGCTGCTTTTTGTACTGCAGTCCAAGTCTTAGATGCCTCGTCGTAAGTAAGATTATAACTTTTAGACAATCCATCTGCCACAGCATCTCCGGGGGCCTTTCCAAGCTTTGTGAGTTCAGCTGCAACTTCTGGTGCATGGTCATTTGATGCTTCAGTAATTTTATTCCATGTTCCTGTGGTGGCGTCGTATACAAGCCCCGAGGCATTTTCAATTTGTGTTGCTAATTCTTTCGGAATACTTTGACCACTTTCTGTAGCCTTTTCAACAGCAGCTAATTGTTCAGGGGATGATGCAATTTGATTTCCCAGATATGACCACATAGCGTCGTAATTTCCGGCAGCAGCGCCCCATTCGTTAATTTGGGATAAGCCGTCAATAACACTCTGAGGGATTTCTCGTCCAGAGTTTCGGCAATCTTGTTCGATTTTTTCCAACTGAGACTTTTGTGGGGCCATAGCAGTGTACAAGTCCGACATTGCTTTTTTTGCACCATCGCTTAATTTTGAGCTATGCTGTGCCACTTCTGCTTGAAATTGTGTAGCAATATTTCCGATATCGCTTTGATTTGACTGAATAAGGCTTGAAGCCCATTGTTGGGTATCAGACTGGAATCCTGGTAGTACAGAATTTAATTCGTCTCCGTAAGCTTTTTGTACTTCCCCTACAGAAAAATTCCACCCTGTGAGAATAACATTAATCTTTTGATTGTCCAAATTTTCCTGCATTTCTCTTCGAGAATCATCTGCTATTTTTTTTGCAACGTCAGCGCTCATTCCTTCATTAACATGGGATTCGTAGTCTTGTTGAATGGTAAGGGTTACAGTTTCTTTAGCGGAATCGGCCTCTTTTTGGATTTCCTCAACTCTTTGATTTTCGTCATCGACAATTTTTTTGAAGCTGTCGTAGTCTAAGCTCCAGTTCCCAGTGTCCAGTTCCCATTGAAAGTTTGAAAGTTTTGCACGATATTTTAGGTCTGATAGTTCTTTGATTTTGTCATTAATCTGCTTTTGAATTTTTGTAATATCGGGATTATCTTTACTGAAAGTACCGTTTTCAAAGGCTTTATTTATAGCATCAGCCAATTGTTGTCCTAAAGCTGCTAATTCTGTTTCAGTAGAAGAATATAAGTTATTGGAGAATTGAGAAAGGCGCGCGTAGGTGGCTGAGTTTACATTGAACCCAACCTGAAGGGCAAGACTGACCGCATAATGCTGAGATTCTACATAGTCGGTAGCTTGTTTTACATAATCAGAACATGCCTGTTTGTAGCTGTCCTTTTCGGTTTCTGTGAGCTTCATTCCAACCGAGACTTTCCAGTTCATTTTTTCGATTGTAGCAATGGTACTTTCCAAGTTCTTTTCGAGGCTGTCCACGTTGTTTTTAGCGTCCATAGCCATCTTTAATTTTACGGTCCAGTCTGTTTTAGTAAGATGCTCAACTACCTTTTGGCATTCTTCTGCGGATAATTTCACATTTCCGAAATGCTTTGCAAGATCTGCAGATACAGCAGCATCGTGAGCCTTTTTCATCGCTAGAGCAATACCAATACCAAGAGCAGTGGCAGTTGTAATGACGAGTTTTGCGGGCGTTGGGATTTTTCCAAGAACTCCTACAAATTTAAGACCGGACGCTGCTGCAGTCTCTGCGCCTTTTGCTACAGTATCAGCTGCAGTTTTTCCCTCGGTAGCGGATACAGCAGCTTTTCCCATTTTAGAGGTTAAAGTACCGAGTCCAGAAGTCATTTTTCCAAAAATCTTTAGTACCGGTCCACCTGCTGCAACGATCCCCGCGCCTTTGATGGCCGCATCTTTTTGGGCGTCTGATAATTTATCAAACTTATCTACCAAGTCACTAATAGCCGACATGCCCTTCTCAGCATACGGAAGCAATTTTTCACCAATTTCAATTCCTACGTTCTTAATTTTATTGAGTTCTTTCTGCATTTTTATAGCAGGGTTTGCGTTCATTGTATCAAAAGCTTTTTGTGTAGCACCTGCTGAGCCTGCCATTTGCTGCAAAACTTTATTGTATTCTCTGCCGCTGTCAGACATGATGGAAAGGGCGGCCTTTCCACCTTCCACGCTGCCGAACATATCGCTTAGTTTTTCTCCGCTTTTCTCGGCATAGTCCTGCAGCATTTGCAAGATTTCCGTAACTGGTTTACCTTTGGCAACAAGATCGGAAAATCCTTCTCCAGACATTTTGCGTAAAGCCTTGTCCGCATCTGTGCCGCTTTTACCTAGTTCATTAAGCATCGAGTTGTAATAGGTGGTAGCCTCTGCGGTATCAATTCCACGTTTTGTCATGATGGCCATAGCTGTACACACATCATTAATCGCAACGTTATTGGCTTTGGCAGTGGGAATCACGCGGCCTAAACTGGATGATAGCTGGTCCACAGTCGTTTTGCCGATATTCTGTGTGGTGATCAATTTATCACTGATACTAGAGGCATTATCTGCACTCAAGCCGTAGGCATTGAGTACCGAGGTTACAACGTCAACGGCTTTTGCCGTATCCGTAAATCCACCGCGTGCCAGTTTTACCATGTCGGTCGTAAATCCAATGGCTTTGCCGGAATCTACGCCTGCAGAAATAGACTGATAAAGAGCTTCGTTTAAATCTGTGACTGCAACACCGGTTTGGTTTGATGCGTTAGTGATCCCAGTTTTAAGTTGATCGTAAGAAAGCTTTGTACTGTCCGCAATAGTGCTGACTTTAGCGTAGCTGGTTTCGGCGCTCTCGGCCCATTTGTAAGCCGCTGTACCGGCAGTAACAAGAGGAGCTGTAACAGCCAGAGATAAAGTTCCGCCGATTTTGCTCATTGTTTGTCCTGCACTTTGCATTTTGGTTCCGATACCTTCGGCAGCCACACCGAAGGCATGCATTTTGCTTTCTGCAACGCTAAGCTCGCGCTCCATCCCTTTAATATCAGCCTGTGTATTGTTCATAGCGGCCGCATACTCGTTGATTTTTGCTTTAGAGCCATTAATTTCAAGCTCTAAAGAGGCATGCCGGGACTGTTCCTGCAAAAGCTGATTGTTTAATTCCTGAGAAGCTTTTGCCGCCTTTTGGTATTCTTCGGACTCTTTACCGTGTGCGTTTGCAGCGTCCTGCACCTTTGCTTTAGAAGCTTCATACTTTTTGGAAAGCTCGTCAACTTTTTTCCCGGTTTTATCATATTCGGTCTGAGACTTCTTAATAATCTCATTTAATCCCGATATTCCGGTTTTATAAGCTTCCGCTTTTTGCTTTGCAATTTCGATTTCGGCTGATAGGCGTTTGGATTTTTGTGCGGCGTCATTAAATACACCGCCTACGCCTTTAGTGGCAGTTTCCATCAATCGTAGCTGTGATTCTGTGAGATTACCAGTACGTTCGAGTTGTTGCAGTTGTCCCACCGTGGAAGCGACGCCCTTTTGCAAATTGGAAAAATCAAGGTCAATATGGCCTTCTGCCACGCCTAAATCAATAGCCATTTTATCGCCTCCTGTTTAAAAATGGGTATAAAAACACCCCGGGCAGTGCGCCCGAGGTTTATTGAAAACTATCCGTTAACTATTTGTTTGATGATATCTGCGTAATTTGAACTAATATAGTTAGTAGTCGCTTTTGGCTCCCCAGATGAATAATCCACATTTAGTTCAAAAACAGGTTGACTATCTTGATCTTCAACCCTGTAGATAAAAATTTCTTTTCCGGTACTTAAAATGTCAGTGCCCTTTAGTGCTTTCGACATAGTTACAATAGAGTCGTAGGCCTTTTTAACACTGTCATACGATGCTTTTTCTTTAAGTGGAAGAGTAAATTTTACAGTTTTATAGTTTAATTCCTTAAAAGTTGTTCCGGGAATAAGATTGCCACAAATTGTTTGGTATAATTCATTCATAATTTCTGAACTCGTTTTAAAGTTTGAGGAATTAGAGGAAGCCGAAGAACTGGCCATAGATGAATCTATTTTAGAAAATAGACTGTCTTTTTTATATGCCGATTTGAAGGAGTCCTTTATTGTGTTTGTACTTCCTGCACAAGTTAGAGTACTAATGAGTTCACCATTAGAATTTTTGTTAACCATAATGGTAACAGACATTTCATCTAAGGAAAAAATTATCTTTGAATATTTGAACGATTGATCAAAGCCACTAGCGTTTAGTGCTTTTGAGGAAGTGCTAATAAATTGATCTGGGGAGTTGGCTTCTATTATTCTAGTGATATTTACTTGTAATTCCGTGTTGCTGCTTTTTTGATTGTTTCCGTTTTGCTCTGTTATTCTTATTTCTTTGTTACTATAGATTTTGCCAAACTCAGTGTTAATATTTTTGACTAAATTTGCATCTAAATAATTTTTTGAAGAAATAGAAACGGGAGATGAAGAGGTCGTCCCTGATTCGCCGCATCCTGCTAGGGCAAAGCACATAATTGCCGCCAAAAGCAATGCTAAAAACTTTTTCATAAACATCTCTCCTTCATGGGAATTATACGCCTGCCAATCATTTTTGACAAGGATTCCCATATAACTCAAGGAAAGTTGTTTCGTATCGATAGGTGGGTTCTTCGCCCAGCGACCGCTTGGAATCTATGTAAAGACACGCCTCGTCGAAGCAGTACGCTGTGTAAGGATCATGAATGCTTAGTAACTCTGCGGGCCTTTTTTGGTACGCTTTCGCCATCGTGATTGTCCCCAGAAGGCTTTGACTTTTGACGAAATCGACGGAGGATATCAACCCCCGTCTGACTGTAATTGTAAATGTAGGTGAGCTGCACATCGGTTAAATTGATTCCGGCAGCCTGCAGTTCATCATAAGAAGGAGAGACAAGAGACGCTTTTGCAATGGTTTCAAACACCTTTGCCATGTTCAGAAAATCGCCTTCACCGGCCTTATTCGTGCCACCAGTGAACAGATCCGCTGCTGTGTGCAGCAGTGGGTTTGGAATATCACCGGACTGTGCCAGTAAAAGCATGGACGGGCGCCGGAGCTTTACCGTAAAAACTTCCTCTTCTGCGAATCCGGGAAGATCAACTTCCACGCCATCCGCATACTTTTTGATTTCAGAAATATTTGTAACTGCCATAATAATGTTTCCTCCTAAATTTTAGATTTCTGGAAGCAGGGGCTATTAAACCCGCCCCTGCTGTTGGATTACTTTACGCTGCCGCTACTGTGGGGAGCGCATCAACGATTGTCATTGCATATGCTGCCTGACCGCTGCCGGGTGTGCTGTTTATCGTATACTCATTAACCTGAAATACATTATCTTCAGCGCCCATGCAGACCGGAACACCAACACAATGCGGATAAGCAATGCAGGAGTAACCTGCAATAGTGGAGCCTTCCATGATTGCGGAGTATGCTTCCAAAGTGCCCGGCTTTCCTTCGGATTTTCCAGACACCGGGGGAGTGTACCCAGTAATTTTTTTACTGGTGGCGTCCTTTGTCAGAACACCACCCTGCAGCATCTGGATCAGATCCATGATCACCAGGTTGTCCGTTAGAGTCAGCTTATGACCGGTAATTGTAGTTTCCTCCGGTTTCTTTGCGTACATTTGGCCTTTAATGACGAGTTCCACCGCGTCTGTCGCTTTGGTCTGCTGTTCCACGCCTAGTTTTGTACCGGATGTAATTGCAATCGGTGCCACAGTAGTGTCGTCAGGCTTAAATACAATCATGGCGCAGTCGATCAGTGCCATGCCCTTTGGTTTTGTAATCTCTGGCATAATTTATCAGTTCCTTTCTTTAATTACGATTTACTTTAGATTCCTTAATCAGCCTGTAAGTAAGGTTTGTCATGTACCCCAATACATCGGGATCAAGATAGTGTGGGCTTGGACCATCTACCAGTTTGAGGGCTGGGAAAAGACCGTTCATACTCTGCTTTACAGAGTCAATATAATCTTCAAACTGATAATAAAAGTCGGAGGGATAATAAAGGAGCAGCTCATAAAGAGTCTGCTCCATAGTAATTCCGCGCGCTCCGTCTCCGTTGTTGCGGATGACAATGTATGGTGTCTTACAGGTGCCTTCATGCTGTCCGAGAGCATATACGTCAAAGCCCTTGCTTTTGAGATAGTCGTATATTGTTTTCCACATACGCATCACACCCGATCAAAAAGGCCCTGGAGCCCATACATGACCCCTGGAGCTTCGTGCTGCAGAGTTGGATAGATCACTGCATATCGTTTTTCATTGGCAAATTCCAGATAAACTCCGTATTCCACGCCGTGTGCGAGAGAAATGCGGATCCCGGTGTCAATTCGCGTACAGTCGCCGTGCAGCCGATCTCTGGCCTGTGCTGTCCGATCTGTCCAGGGGCGATCTTCCTTCGCCTTTGCTTCGATTTTACTTGCAGCAGTGCGGCCATAAGCCATCACTGCCTGCTGTACTTTTTGAGGAAGTGCGTCAAGTGACTGGTAGATTTCTCCGAAATCAAACATACTCATGCGCTATCGACCTCCGTAAGAGACAAGTCCATGCAGACTCCCAGCATCCCGACATCGTCTACCGTGTTCACCTTAAAAGTGTGACCGCTGATTTTCAGGGTGTCGCTCTTCTTGGGATATTCTGAATGCATAATGAGAAACATAGGCTGCTTGCTGTCAGACAGCTTTCCTGCTTCCTGAATAGTTACATTGAGATAACTGTTTGACGTGTGGAAAAGTCCCTGCAGGTCAGTAACTTTTTTCGGAACACCGGGGGAACCATATTGCCCTTTACTGGGGCGCCACAGTTCTGCGGATTTACCATATTGCTCAATCGCCTGTGAAAGCGTGTAAGCTTGCTGTATCAATCCCATAAAAATCATCCTCCCTGAATCACACATGAGCCGGATGGACGCACAGAGGCGGCAAGGCGCAGCCAGTAGCGAGATGTATCTGCGAGCGTTAACCCGGATACTTGTACGGTGCTGTTTTCCGCCTTAATAATCAGGCAGCGGTAGGCAGCAAGATTGACGTCTCCGCCGGCGCGCTGGAGCTGATAATTGAGCTCGTCATCATCGAAATAAGGCGCTTGCTTTTCGCGGCACAGCATTTTTAGTTCTTCCAGCGGAGTCATGTCAGCCATTCTTTAAGCCTCCTTAGCCGTTTGTGATGAGTTCGGCCATTGGAATCGACTTAGGATCAAACTGAATCGCCCAGTTAGAGGAATTGCCAAGCTGTTGATTAGTGGGGGATTCGCTCCAGCCGGAATTAGGCACTTTAAAGCTAAATCCGTTCGGATGAATCGTTTCACGGATACGGGTATATAGGGTTTCCTGGCCGCCGTTTTTGGCCGGATCATACTGTGTGTCATTCGGACGATCCAAACGGGCATTTGCCGTGCGCAGTACACCGCCGCCTAAAAGATAACTGGTATATTTTATGAGCCCTTTATTGGCGCCATCACCGCCTACAGCTACTGCGGGTACGCCATCATCGATCACTACGGTATACCCGTTCATAGATCCTAAATTAAGCGGCCGCTGAATACCGTTAGCGTCGGTCTGCTTCCAGTACTCTAGCAATTGTTTGTTTTCTAAGGTCTTGGCGACGTTGGAATGCATAATAACCAGTGAAAATAGCGACTTATTGTCACCTAATGCTTCTGTTGCAAGGTTATTTAGATCCGTATCTCCAATGACGTAGGGGGTAGCCGTTGCACTGCTTAAGTCAACTACATGATTATCCTGCCACTTCTTGGCGTTGCCGGAGGCTCCGCTAACACCCATTACAGCATTGAGTATCTGCAGCATGATGGTTTGGCGCTGTTTCTGCCAATATCGGGCTACAGATTGCGCGATGTGCCCCATGGGGTCATTTCCGACTAGTTCAGCAGAGAAGTTTCTCGCAGTAAACCCTTTTGCACGGCCGTAGACTACACCGGTCTGACTGCCGCCGTCTGTTTCAGTAGCAGGAATATCGGTCTGGCCGTCATAGTTAACGGGATCGCCGCCGAGAATGTTATAAAATGGTACGGTGTATAAATTTCCGCTTCCCCGGATTTGCTGTGCGATTACACCGTCCTGTGCCATTGCGCCGCTGTTTAAAATGGCAGTGCGTACCGGGTCCGGAGCTTCGCTCCAAGCGTTATGAAATAATTCCTCGTCGAAAGGAAATCCTAGAAAAGTTCCAGGCATAATTATTTACCTCCTGTTTCGTTTGCCATTAGCGTTTGATAGGCTTCTGGCTGTTCATTTTTGAGCTTAAACTGGTCCATATAGGGCAGCTTTAAAAACTCTTCTTTTGTCATGGCTTTTTCCGGTTGATGGTGGCTGCGCTGAAAGTTCCCAAGACTCCCGGTTCCACCGCTTGGGTTCTGATCGGGATCAGCCTGTGGAAACATAGCAGCATAGTCCTTTTTGCAGGACTCCAACAGAGCATCGGAGTCTTTTAAGGATCCGTCGTCTGCAAATTCCACGGTATTGCCCAGTTTAAACATGATGTAATCCGTATCTTTGCAGCCGGCGGCAGTGAGAGCATTCTGTAGGTTCCACGCTTGCCGGTCTTTGATGCGCCCGGCTTTTTCGGCGCTCAGCTGAGTCTGCAGATCTTTCACGTCGACTTTTTCCAGATCTGCAATCTTTGTGTTAGCTGTCGTAAGGTCGGTGCGCAGGGTGCTGATCTCGGTGTCTTTAGTCTTAAGCTGAGTGCGCAGAGTAGTAAGCTCTGTGCCATGTTGATCCAAGATTTTGTCGATCACATCTTTTTCGAGACCGAGGTCAGCTAAAAATTTTCTGTCCATAAGTTTCTCCTTTCGCAACACACGTTTTTACCGAGGTGCCGATCCTCCGTTGCCCCGTAGTTTCGCGACGTCGGGCCGGTCAATTTTTTGTATGAAAAAAGCAGCCCTGTAAAGGCTGCTTCAGTCTGAAATAATATTCAATCAGAAAAATCATCGGATTCGTTTTGGTCTTCTGCTGCAGCTACAATTTTCGCAGCATTAGCAATTACAGTATCATACAGAGCATCTGCCTGAATATTTGTCGCCATAACTGCTTTGTCATTAACACTGCATTGATAATATCCGGTCAACATTTCTCTGGTATCGCTGTCAATTCCGATAATTGCAAGGGAACGAAGATTATGTTTATCAAACTCAGCGAGTCCTTTATTGAGCCACTGCGCATAAGGCTTATCACTAATTAATATGTTCGGCATGCAAATCCCCCTTGTCTTTGGGCGGAGTGATTTCTGCACCCCATTGGTAGAGTTCGTACAATAGCCGACCAATATTGGGAATACTCTCTGCTTCAGCATCAGACAAATCCACCGCACGCCACGATGTTAGGCCATCAAGATATCGGTCAAGCTGAGTAGCCAAGCGGTTAATATTGGCTTTGAAAGTCTTTTCGTACTGCTTATCCTTAAAAATAATTCCGCTGTCCACTTTTGGTTTCCTCCTTAAAAATAGGCATAAAAATACCGCCCTGCCTTTTGGTGGGTGGCTAGTCTTTATGGTTTAATTCTTTCATCTGTCTTTTAATCTCAGCATCTATTGTTTTAAACCGGTTATAATTTTTAATATCCGTTTGATTGGCGTATCCTTTAAGAGACTCACGCTCTGACATCAAATCTCTGATTTCTGGATTTGTCTGACAAACTAAATATTCTTTTCCACACCTTGGACAACAATAATAAGTATCTTCTATTCCACAGGTGTGCATCCGGGTTTTTAAGCAAATTTCATTCGTATAGAAATCTTTTTTGCAGAAAGCGCACGTTATTTTTAGAGATTGTTCTTTTGGAATCTTTACATTCATTTATTTTACCTCTCTGCTTTTTTGTCTTTGGGCTCATATCCTATTCCATTATTACACTCCTTTAACTTTTTGGGATCTGAATAACACATAAATTTTCCTGGAATTCCTTCTGGAAAAGCATCACAGGCACAATTCCATCCATCTATATTAGGACGTTGATGTTTGCAATTATCACAAGCATAATCTATACAGATCACAAATTTGCCTCCTTAACATTTTCAATATATAGCTTCATGGCTTCCGGGGGAACTTTAGATCCTCTGGATAAGAGGACTTCTACCTCAGCAATACATTCAGCTCCATCGGTCTCGGCGATTTTGCTAATGCCTTTGACTCCTTTAGTTAAAAGATTTTTGTTCATTTCTTTGATTTCTGAAATTGATTTTCCGTAATAGGATTTTGCATGCCCGCACTCATGAATTACAGCTTCTTTTAAATTACTTGGAAGGTTAATAGCAGTGGACGCTATCTTTTCGTCTATTTCTTTAATTGACATTCCAGCCAATATCCTGCTGTTTACATTTATATTTATGGATCCGTATTCATTTGGATATACCTGAAGCAAGGCAGGTTTTCCTGATATCTCATCATAAAAATCTCCAAATTTAGCTTCGGAGATATACATGCCTCCGGCTTGCTCATATTCATGAATGGTATTTGAAATAACATTAGAGACTTCTGGTGAAATTTTGTGCGTGTCTGCCAGCAGTTCAAAGTCGTCTATGTCAATTGACTTTATTATACCACGCTTTTTAGGCTCCGCAACGGAATTTCCCAGCCATTTATCAAGTGCCGGACTGTCACTTTTGCCGGCAGCCCAGTCGCCTAATTCCTTACCGATCTCATCATAGCTTTTCGGAATCACCGCCGTGACTGTACACATGCCGTTTGGGTGGTCAAAGGGGAGAGCATCTTTTCGGTAAATCCTGCCGTCACGCTGTGCACATAGCTCGCACATGCGGGCACTGTGACTGCTGTGCCACTTGTATGATTCAACAAAAGGATTATCCTTCGTCGCTCTTTGGAATGACAGCTGATAAGCATGTGTAACCGCTGTGCGGGCAAGCCTCTGCGCGTTATAGTCAACCACTTGATTGACACCCGGATAAACAATGTTCCAGTTCCAGGGTTTCGCGGCCTTTGGATCAACGTACATCTCCAGATCCTTCGCAAGGTCAAAGGCGGATTTCTGTGCATCAATTCCTTTGACAATCACGGTCTGGATATCTCGGTTATACTTTTTGCGGTAGTTCCAAATTCGATCAGACAGCCCGGAAAAGTCTTTGTAAATTCCACCGGACATCAGCTCATCGGCAGCAGACTGCGGGACTCTAGAAAAAACATCCGAAAAATGTTTGGAAAGCGCATCAGAAGCATGTTTCGAAAGTCCTGAAGCAAGTCCGGAATAAAACGCCTGTTCTGCCTTTACAGGGGCTTTTGCAGACTGTAGCAAACTATTCGTAACACCTGCTTTAATCGTTGTATAGAGCCGCTTGCTGTCTTTCTGCAGGCTTTGCGCATAATCCTTGACCCACCGATAGGTGAGAGACTCTGGGTTATATCGCTGCAGGCGGTGGTTTAAGTCATCCGCGATTTCCTGATAGAGATCGGCGATCTGTTTTTGTTGTGCCTTTGTGATTGCGACACGCGCCTGCTCGGCGGCTTTGACGAGTTCCCAGTAATTTCCCAGCCGGCCGGACATTACTCGTCACCAGCCGGAGAGGGCTCAGCTGAAAAGCTGTCCTGCATCATCTGCTGTTCTTTGGCGATCTGTTGGATTTCAGCATCTGCTTCCTCGGGAGTCATGCCCTTACTGTTAGGACCGCCCCATTTCGTGAGATAGCTCTTAATAGATCTGGTCTTGTTGGAAACTTCAGAAAGATCGAGTTGCTTTTCCTCGTCTTCATCTTCCGGCAGGGGGTACTGATTATCAATCATGATCACATGTTTGTCTGCTTCAAAGGCTCCATAGACATTTTTAAGGTTCGGCTGTACATCGGCAGCATAAAGCAGCATTTCTGCCAGCCATTCGAGCGCTGGACCCCAGGCATTCATCTTTTCCTCACACCGGCAAATCAGGGGCCAGTACAAGGTCTTAAGTCCTTTGCCACTGGTGATCACATTGCGGGTGCTCTCCTGGTTAAGATCAGGTACACCGACAAGATCGTGCATGTCCTGCTTGATAGTAGACTCAGTATCCGCAAAAGCGGAGGCGTAAGAAAACGTGTTGGAGATCGTTCCAACCTGCACATTGGGTGCACCGCCGTCGCTTGCCTGTGCCAGGTCACCTTTAAGATCCCATAAAGCACCGGGTGCACAGCGGAAAGACTTCATGCAGCTAGGATCAACGCCCGACATGTATGTAATCTGATTCATTCCTTTGCGCAGAGAATCAATGTTGCCGGACTTTAATCGACCGTACCAGGCATCATCACACATTAGATCCCGGATTTCACTGACGCCTTCCGTATCACCGGACAAGCCGTCATTAAGGATCACATAGGCTGGTATCCTGTCAAGCCCCGTGTCGTAATCCTGCTTTGTGCCGTCCCATTCTATCGTTTGACCGTAGCCGTCTGTGATACGTTCATCGAGTAAGCAACGGTCGTTCTCCATACGATACTTTTGAATCCAGATGCGTTGCCGAGACCGGTCGGTATCGTCCTGCATCGTATAGAAAAACACAATACGTTTCAATGTATCCACATCGTCAAGCGCTGTCTCATACACAAAGCCATCTGCAGGTACAAACATGATGCTCAGCTTATCTTCGGTTACATTGACTTTAAGAGCGACTCTGCCGCCGATCAGACAGTCACGAGCGCCTTTGATCAGTTTATCCCGCCATAGATTAGACTTAAAGGCCTTATTAAGATACATCTGCATGTTAGATTCATTTGGACGTCCGTCTTTTGTTTCAGTTTCTTCTGGACAGATTACTTTGATTTCCGGAGATTTGCCGAAAAGAAACTGTGCTTCGCGCCGGATCAGCTTCTTAATTTGCTTCGACGGCAGTTTGGCCGGAACATAGTCGCCGCCCGTGTCTACCTCGAAACGTGCGCCGTTATTGTAGATCGAGTAATAATCCTCAATCTTTCCAAGCTTTTGGAGCACGTCGGGTCCATAGGGCCCGACAAGTTCGGAATAAATAAAATCTGGTATCAGAATAATCACCTCCCATATTTTTTATCACTGTAAATTCCGTACCGGATCGCGTCCTGCACGTCATCATCAATTTTTACCGGTTCGTCAGTGCCCTTTTTCCAGACATAAGAATAAATCTCATGAGGGAACCTGCTGACATTTTCCCGCACAATAAACAGTCGCTTTTGCTTATAGAGACTTGCAACTTCGGCAATACCGGCAAGTACGTCCTTCCGGGCATTGATTGCCCGCAGTCCGTTAATGCGCATTTGCTGAATTAAATCCGGACGTGCCGAATCACAGTAAAAATTAATGTTTCCATATTGCTCTTTGATCGATTGCCCGATCTTGATCCAGTTGTCGATATGCCGATGCTGTGCAGCCCATTCACGAAACAGGTAGTACCGGCCGTCTTCTGTGCGGCCGATCAGTACAAACGCACCCCAGTGCTCCCAACCGAAGTCAACTCCAACGAACCAGCGGCTGATCTCGTCGATTGGAACCTTGTCAGCGGATATGTAATGAACCTTTTCGTCAAAGTCCGGATAGACAGCACCGTCAGCCGATACCCACGCGCCGTTAATATCGCGGTCGTAGAACATGCCGGACGGGGTAGTGTTTTTTATATTCTGCCGGTATCTCTCCGACAAAAAGGTATTGTCGTCAAGCCTCCATGGATACTGCACGATCGTCTTACCGTCAGCCTTGTCGATATAGTCGGTTTTGAGCCAGTGTGCAGGATCGGCCGGGTTAGTATCCATAAGGATCCGGGCGCCGTCACCCGAACACCGGGACTTGATCTCATCGAATACTTCTTCATTTGCAACGCATGCTTCATTGATGTACGCGCCCCAGGCAGTCATGCCGCGGATACGTCCCATATCATTGATTTTTGAATGGCCGAAGCAGCACACCTGAACGCCGAACAGTTGAAAGCGGTTAAACTTATCAAACTGAAATTGGAGGTCGTATTTACCGGACAGTTCGTTGAGAATATTGCGGTGTATGCTTCCAATGTCAGCGGCAGCTAAAATGTACTGCGGGTTTGAAATCCCGGCAGCAGCGGCGTTAGCGCGTACCCGGCGCAGTTCATATAAGAACAAATCATTGTCGAGTACGGTTTTGCCGGAACGTTTGGCGCCATGATTGATCAGCATAAAATAATCCTGCGTCATAGCTCGGCGCAGGACTTCTTGTTGCTTTTCGTGATATAAATTATTTAGGCTCATTCTTTACAGTACCCTCCAAGGCGTTTAGATAACCAGAGATACGATCTTCGGCAGATACGCTGTTATTATCTGGATGATCCCGCCACTTGTCGGGTCGACGATTTTTCAACCAGAAAATTTGTGCTGGTGTATCGGCCGCAATATGAACTTCATCAATTCCGGTTTCGAGATGTTCTTTTTCGCAGCGTCTGCCTTCCTCATCATAATAGACTTCTTTGACTTTAAAGGTCTTATGTACCTCAGCGTTGTATCCCTTTGCTTTTTTTAGAAGAGCGTTCTCAACCTCAATGTCAACAACTTCTTTACCCTTTTTTAGGGTGTCACCTATGTCACCATACTTTGTTTTCCATTGGGCGAGTGTTTTCCGACTAATTCCCATGTTATGAGAAATCTGCTCATCCGTTAAGCCATCCCGCGCCCAACCTTGTAGCAGTGTCAGTCCATCCGAAGTTAACCACTTTTGATACTTTCCTTTTGCCATTTAGGGACCACCACCCGGAGGGCGCTGACCAATCAGCATCAAGTCAGTAGCCCATTGTGCCCGTAGTCGGCGGAGGTCAGCCTCTTGTTGGATAGAACGATGGGGAAGACACTCAAGATTGCGTATCTGCTTGTCGAGGTCGATCCGGTGGTGCGGATCCAGCGGACAACAGGGGAGGGCACACGCTGGACACCCGGTCTTTATAGTATTATTCTGCGGACAATGATCACATGGCAGCATGGTAGTGCGCCTCCTTAAAAATTACATAATAAAAGCACCCAGCTTATTGGCTAGGTGCTTTAGGGGGTAGGTAGGAAAAAGACTATTTGTCTTGTAATCGATTTATAGCAGTCTGATAATACTGCCGATCAAATTCCCAGCACACATAATTTCGCTGGGATTGTTTGCATGCGACCGCAGTCGTTCCGCTGCCGCAGCAGCTGTCCAGCACTAAATCTCCCGGGTTCGTGTAAGTTTGAATCAGATAGTCAAATAGCGCTACTGGCTTTTGGGTTGGATGTAGGCCGCGCTCACACTTGATTTCCAATAGCTGACGCGGATAATGTACGAAGCAGGTTTCTGTGTCATGGGATAGGCTGTTGTCCATACGGTAAACAGAGTCTCCATGGGCAGGAACCTTTTTGCCATTTCTTTTAATTGGTTTGTCCAAAATGATTAGTCCCTGTGGATTGTAAGTGGGGAGGTGCTTGTAAAATACACACACTTCTTCAATACACCGCAGGGGCATTCTTTTTGCGTTGGCAAATCCGGTCGGTTGATTTTTGTACCAGTACCAGCAATATCGGAAAAGTTTTGGTTGACTGCTGATAAGCTGTGTTGTGAAAGGCTGGCATCCGGTTAAACAGATTGCGCCGTGATCTTTGATGACTCTGAGGTATTGTTCCCATAACTGATCAAACGGCAAAAGGCTGTCCCAGCGGCACCCGGTGATTCCATACGGGAGATCTGTGAGGATCATGTCTACACTGTGATCGGGCAGCCGGTGCATTCCGGCAATACAGTCTTCATTAAAAATATGATTGATATAGTTTTCCATGTGTAATCTCCTTTTTGTCAGAGACCCGCATGGCCTGCACTAAAAACGGTATAGAAAAAGGAGCTTCTTTTAAAAGCCCCTCTCTGCGAAATTCCGTAATTATATGTTAGCACACATTTTTCTCCGGTGCGCTCCGGAAAGCTCCGGTTTACTCCGATTTACTCCGGAAAACTCCGGCTTTTTAGCGACTGCTCCAGCTGAATACCTCCTGAGGAGATAGATCCGATAATTCTTGAATGATTTTTCTAGCAATATCGTAAGTCTGACTTTCACTGTATCCGACTTTATCGGCGATTTCCTTCCATGGCGGCCGGCGTGTCCACATCTTTCGTGCATCTGGATCTTTAGGGCCTAAATAAGCGAGCTCTAAGATGCGTCTTTCTGTCAGTCCCAACGTTCCTAATGCTACTCGGCACCAGTCCTGCTGTTCCTGCAGGCGGGCAATGCGCTTTCGACAGGATTCAATCTGCCGGTCAAAATAGACGGTGTTGTCCCGCATGGCTGCGTTTGCAGTCTGATCACTTGTGCTGCCTTTTCCGGTCGGCAGCCCAGAGAGGATAGGGGAGGAAAGAGAAAACTTTCCGCGCTCTTCCTGACAGTGCCGGATCGTAGCCAATTCTTCATCAATCATTTGAGGAATGTCGTAATATTTCTGCAAAAGTTTCTTGATCTGATCTGGCGTCATTGGTTCCATTCAAAACATTCCTCCTAATTTTAATCTACAATAATTTCTCGGAAAGCCCATCCATTCGGACGGCAGTATTTTTCGATAAATAACCTTCGGCGGTATATGTAATCTCTTTGGAGCTTTCGTATGGCCTTTGATTTCGTCTCTATGGCTTCTATGGTCCCGTTGCGGTAAGTTATGAGAAAGTCAGGAGTATAACGCGCTGAGGGCAATTTCAGGCCGCAGTACTCGCTTTTCGGAAGCAACTCAAAACTTTTGTGTAACTCTATGTCGATGATCTGCCCGCTTAGAATTTTCGGAAGAAGGTCGGTTATGTAAAAGTTACGTTCCAGCTGACTGTCAAACTCATCTGATCGTTTGGGCTTGCAGTGCTCTTTTTGCTGATTTTGCCTTTGCCGTTCTTTTATTTGCCGTTCCAGTTCGGCACGGACAGCCGGACCAAGTTGACTTAGGTCGTCAATTCTCATGGAAAAACGTTTCTCCCATTTTGCATTTCTTTTTTGCGCCGAAGGAGTTCAGCCTGAATGATTTCAATTTCTGAATTTGCAGCGAATACCGATTCGCTTCTTCCAAGTTGCCGGTTAAAATTGAGCGTTTCTTTAAGATTATCAATGCGGTGCTGAAGTCTTTCAACGGGGAGTGTATGGTAATCAAGACTCATTTTTCATAACCTCCAATTTTGGCAGTATGTATTTTTCAAAATCCAGCCGTTCGCTGTCAGAGAGGGGACACCAGTCTGCAATTCGCTTCCAGTGTTTGTAGCGCTTATACAGCGGCAGAACGGCCGGGTGGTTGATATTGACCCGAAACCCATATGGACTGTGTTCCAGCAGCAGCCCGGTTTCTGCCGACGTGTCATGATACATGGCAGTTCTTTTCCTCGTGCTCATAGAGTGCAGCTTCACTGTTGGCGCAGGAAGAAACGGAATTATACAGCATTGCAAGCAGATACCGCTTGATGTTCTTGACCGGCTTTTGACTCTTTCCGCGATTGTCGAGAACATAGACTAGGTGCTGAAACTCAAGGGACAGCATGCGTTGACGCACCAGCTTCTGAGGAACTTCTCCGCCGCCTAACCGCGTGGTAGCAGTTTGATTGCAGATGGCGTCTACCATGACATTGATCACTTCATCGACCTCTTCGCGGTCATATCGGGTAATCAGGGTGTCATATTCCACGCGGCTCCGTATTCCTGACAAAACAACATCCGGATCGGAAATATCCGTCTCGTCCGTCACGTCAGAACGTAACGCTTCCTTTGCCCCTGTTGGAGAGACAAGACTAGACTGACAGATATTACTACCGTAGGATATTGGTTTGGTTAGGTTACGGTTAGGTTCGGTTATGGTTTGGTTATGGTTAGGTGCGTTATTAACGCGTTTGTAACGCGTTACGTTTGCGTTACTGTTACAATCCTCTGCGTTATGTTTATGAGAATCGTCCGTCTCTTTTTCATCATTGTCACACTTTTTATTTTGGGATAATTTTTCTCTGTAACGCTTCTGACGGTCACGAGACTGCTGCCTTTTTATTTGCCGTAAGTCATTGAGACGCCCGGTATAATCGTCCCAGTCATGCAGGAAATATCCGCCTTCCTCGTCACGATCCAGCCACCCGACAGAAACCAGGGAATCCGCTAACGCTTTGGCCTTCCTGGTAGGCCAGTCAACAGCCATGGCAATTCCCATATCGGTGACACTCTTTAGGCTGCCGTCGTCTCCGGCGCAGCTGAGACCCCATGTCCATAGGTCGGCTAAAATTCCGACTGCTTCATGCCGGCTGACCTTAAGAGCCTGCGCAAGAGCAAGAGTCTTCGGATGGCGGGGCATCTCCTGGTGCAGTTCGATCCATATACTATTCAGCATATTAAGATGCACATCCTTTCTACAAAACTTTTGTCGGAACTCCGGTTACTCGCTGTACAGTGTCTTTGAATAATTTCTGATCACTGTTGCGGTCGCTTGCGTGAAGTAAATAAATTTTCTGTGCAGCGGATAAGTCCGTCAGTTTGAAAAAGTCGATTACATGTTCCAAGCTGAAATGACTGTGCAGCAGCCGACTCCTTTGATTCTCCGGAATACGTCCGGCTTGAAGGTTTTGCTGCAGAATGGAAAGACTGTAATTGCACTCGACCATAAACACATTGACACCGCTAAAGCGGTATTTGATGTAATAGGTATCTGTTGCGAACAGCAGTTTTTCGTGAGTGAAACTTGATGCTAATAAAAAGCCCACAGGTTCGGCTGCATCGTGTTCTGTATCGAAGGGTAAAACAATCCATGATCCAAGCGAAAACTGTTCCTGCGCCTTTACCGTGTGAATGCGGTAGGGGTATTTGAATTCTCCAAGCGCTGTCTGCGTTCCGGCAGTCATATAGAGGTCAATTCCTCGGCCCGATAATTTTGCCGCGCCTTTGGCATGGTCGCCGTGCTCATGAGTAATCAGGCACCCGGATACACGCGGCAGGAGTTTCAGATATCCTGTGGCTATACGCCGGGCGGGGATGCCCGCCTCTAAAAGAAGTACGGACTCCCCGTCATCGACTGCATAGCTGTTTCCGGAAGAACCGGATGATAAGCAATGCACTGTAATCATTTTTAAAACCCCGGATCAAATACTTGCTGGCCGTTTTTAGTAGAAGCAGATTCTTTTGCCGGCTCTTTTTTGGGCTCCTTTACTGCTTCAGCAGGTGCTTCCGAAGGAGTCGGCTGCGGTTCTTTAACTTCTCCGGTTTCCTTATTTACTTCAAAATCAAGCGGCTGCTGGTTGGCTCTTTGCTTGATTTCTTCGTCCACATCTGAATACTGATCGGGGGACATTTCAATGACTTCTTCGGAAGAATAGATTCCCATCATCATATCAGGGCAGTTCATACGGCCAAAGAAGGAAGCGGCGCGGTAACGAAGCATTACTTCCGGCATGGTTTTCCACTTGCTGCCGTTCTTTCCGTACCAGCCTTCGTCCTTTGCCATACGGATTGTAATTTCAGGCCCTTCAACACGATGACCGTTGTGATCCTCAACCCATGCCGTGCAGGAATGATTATCCCCTTCGCCCTTAAAATCGAACTGAAGCTCAGTCTTGTATTTATGGCTGGCGTTGATCGTAGCAATGATGTACTGACTGCTCCATGCCGGACGGCCGTTTACAATGTATAAGTTCTGCATGACCATCATTGGACTGGTTCCCATGCGGCTTGCCATATCAAGGGCAATCAGACAGTTGCCGGGGTTATTCTGATAGTCGCGCGGGACAATGGTACTCTGGGAAAGAGCCGCCGCCATTTTTCCGGCTGCCTGAAATTCGTGCCATCCGGAAAAGACGTTGCCGTCTAATTTGATATCGGGATTGCTTTGTACCTGGATTGCAGGCTTATTTGTTGTTTCACTCATTGTTGATATCCTCCTTAGAAATCATACTGTAAATTTTTAATAAATCAGGGTTCTGGCAGCCTTCGGATTCCACGGCGTCACGTACCATATCGGGGTGATTTTCGAATTCTGACTGGTTGCAGCTGTGGGCGCAGTCCTGAGAATAGAAAGGACAGAAGAATTGTTCGCATTCTGCAGGATCCTTTTCTGTGCTTTCAGAATCGTCGGATTCCGAAACGTTATCAGGAGTGATTGACTCGACGACCATATCCTGATCGGTTTTGACGGTGGCTCCCGCAGAATTATCCTGCGAAACATCATCAAAGGTGAGCTGCTTTTCTCGGTCCGAAGGGAGGATCGGACGGCCATAATCGTCGAACTGAAGTTTTACTGCATCTCCGATAACTTTTTGAGGTTTCACGCTGTAGTTGATTTTTCCGGATACCGAACCGCTGAATATGTAACTGCCGAGTCCATCTGCATCTTCGAATCCGATTTTAATTGTCATTTCTCCGTCTCGCTGTTTCTTTTCGTGAAGCATAGATACCAGGTTATTTAAGACATTATCTGCGGTACTGATAATCTGTCCAAAGTCCGGACCGCGAATAGAAAGAGGATCTCCGTTTATTTCTTCTTCCGATTTTTCTGAATTCTCATTTTCTGGATGTTCCTCATCACCAGAAGCATTTTCCAAATCAGAGGAAGAGGGTTCGTCTTGTTCCATTTCTTCGGATTCTGTGCTTTCTGGAACAGATTCGGAAGGATCGTTCACATTTTCGGGGCTTTCTGATACGATTTCAGGTGTTTCGTTCACGGATTCCAGAGGTTCTGGAACAGATTCACAATCTAAAAGTTCAATCATGATTTTTCCTCCGATTCTTTCATATAGTTTGCTAAAGCAGAGATGAATTCGCTGACAGTGGGAATCCCGGTTCTGCTGTGAATTGAATTTCCGAAATATCTTTTTATAGTTTCCGGAGCAGCAGTCTTAAACCCGAGGCTGATCGCATGCCGGCAGCATCTTTCAACACTCGTTGAGGTAACATGATATTTTTCTGCAATAGCCGGATAAGTGTATTGATTAAGGTTAATCCCAAGTATTTCCTCTTTGTTAAGTTCAGACTGAATTGCCGCCTTAAGATATTGATATCCTCTCACATTCATAGGAACTCCAAATTCTTTTAAAACTTCTGGTACTCTCATCTTTCTATCTCCGTTCTTAATTGCTGATCTTGATCAGATACATACAAGTTGATAATCTGTGCGGAAATCTCCATCGGGTGTGAAATGCTTTCCGCATTATCGATCCAGACCGGCAGGATTAATCCCATCTTTTGACCGAGCGTATTTACAATATCGAGTCCGGCATTGACTTTTTCCGCATTGCTTAGGCTGCCGTAATCCTTTTCGTTTACCTGCGCTTCACAGCAGGCTTTCACGCCGCCGTTGACTTGCATTTCAAACAGTTTCCAGCGGACAGAATGGAAAGATTCGTTGACCTCGGCTTCCACATCGGAAGCTTTCAGCTGTACAAACCGATCAGCCAGATACAGTAGGTTGTCCAGTTGCGCCAGCTGATTACCTAACTTCTTTTCCTGGGCTTTTAGTTCCTCGATGCGGGCATCCTGCCGCTTGATCAATTCCAGATTGGACTTTCGCTGCTGAATAGCGTTTATTTCCGAATCGATAGATGTAAGATCTGCCTGCAAGGTTTGTACTTGCTTATCAGATGCGGAAGAAATCACTTCCAAAGAATGCTTTGCATCCGCAATCTGTTTCTGAAAATCAGCATAGGCCGGTGTGGTTTCCCAAGCTGGGGGAGTGACAAACATTTTTTGAAGTCCTAAGAGCTTTTGCTGCAGGTGATCTGCATTAAACTGTGCTTCTTTGGCAGCAGTGCTGTCGAATTGCACCTGCTTTTTCAGCTCGTTATAGGTGGATTTTAATTCTTTCCCATGAGTGGACAGGTTGGTGAGGTTTTCTGCTTTTTCTGCATTGAAATTTCCGCGCATTTCTTCCAGCATTTCAGGGGGATAAGGTTGTCCGCAAGTGGGGCATTTTCCGTTTCCTGCATCAAATTCTTTATCGTGTTCCGCGAAAGCCTTTTGACGCAGTTCTTCAATCTCTTTTTTTAGTTCTGCAGCTAGTGTTGCTTCTGAAGATGCGCTGGATTCTGATTTTGCAGCTTTCGCCTGAAGATCGGATAAATCCTTTCGCAGCACGGAGATCTGACTTTCAAGAGCCGTGTTGTCCCCGGAAGATTTTCGAATATAATCTGCTCTGGCCTGTTCTGCGTCCGCTTGAAGTCTGCTGATTTCTTTCCGAATGCCGGCAGCTGATTCCCCGGAACGCATAGAATCAATTTTGCTGCGGATTTTCAGACGCTCTGCTGCTAATTTAGGAAGACGCGCAGAATCGGTTTCAATGCTTTCAATATCCGGCTTTGCCCGTTCGGCTTCATCAATGCGGCCGGGGATTGCATCTTTATCCTCATTGACTTTTCGGCGCTGTGCTTTCCAGCGCTTTACGCAGTCATCCATGGTGTAGGTACCGAGCAGCTCACCGAGGGAAGCTAGTTCCGAATGATTGGAAATGACGCTTTGATCATCCACACCATTAGCGAACAGATCCAGCAGTTTCTGACGTCTGGCATCCGGCTTCATAACCTGTGCAAAATAATCAACACGCGAAACCGTGAGGATATCTTCTTCTGTGCCAATATGCTCCTCTATGAATTTGCTGTAGTCTCCTGCCTTATAGGGAACATCATTTATGTAATAGTCGGTGGTGTTTCCCGTACGGTGCTTCTCGGATTCTCCACGTTTGCGGGTAAATACAGGCTTGTACACCCGGTGAAGAGTGAACTGGTCTTTATTTTCGAAATTGCTGAATGATGCAGTGACCGAGGATTCAATTCCTTCTGTGGATCCGACCGGGAGAATCTCATAGTCTGATCGTCCCTGCTGGTCCTTTCCAGTCAGAAGCCAGGTGTATCCATCTGCCAGCGTACTTTTTCCGGCGCCGTTTGCACCGTAGATAGATGCTCTTTTGCAGCCGAATGCCATATTGTAGTGCTTGCATCCGCGAAAGTTTTGGAGATTGAGTGAAATCAAATTTATGTTTCTATCCTTGACAAATCCTTCATTCTGCGGTATTTTTAAATTATTGATAGTTTTGTTTCCGCCCTGCGCTGCTCCAACAGCCGGGGCGGTATTTTTATGTTCGGACATTTTTAGGACTCCTTTCAGGTATTCAATAGCTTATCGAATAAAATTGTGATAGTATGGTAAAAAAAGAGGTGGTTTTGTTGTATCTATATCATATGGATCGATATAGTTCTCTCACACCAGGTAATTCAATTACGTTTTTACCTGTTTCAGAGGTTATGCAGCAACCTGAAAATAGAGAATTTTTGAATTATTTTAACTTAAATATTTCTAGCCATGGATGGAATCAACTTAACACTGAGGTTCCATACATTGATAGTTGCGTAGAAGATGGGCGTTTAGCTATGTTTGTGGATTCGTTTTGTTCTCAAAAGGAAGTCTCGGATATGAAAATAATAGAATTGATATTTGAGTTAGTTAGAAGGGCGCATTTTCCAAACAAGCCATCACGATTTACGTCCCTTTTTGCAGTAAAAGAAAAATCTGATTTTAGGCAATGGCCGGAGTTAAATAATAAATTACGTTTTCCAAAATCGCATATATTAAAGATACATGTTGCCGAAGATATACAAAGGTTTGACTCGAATTTATTACGCGGGGGATTAAGCTTTGGGAGTGAACACGGAAAATGTTATGCGGGATATTTGCCGATAGCTATGTTCAATTACGCATATAAATATTGGTCTGGATTATCTTCGGATTTGCCACGCTTTGAATATCTTATTCCATTGCCTATAAGTGGGGATCAGATTTCGGAGGAATATTGTTGATACTGGTGATTAAAGGAATTTCATTGGCTTTTAAATGATGGTGGTGTTGTATGGCTTTTTCTGCCTTGTGGGCGGGCTGATTCAGCCAATTCGTTATGCACTGCAGTTCATGGGGACAGCCGTCATTTCCACAGTTGCTTTTGCAGAAGTATTTATTGAGTTGAAGCTTGCTGTCTTCTATCCGCTCGAGAAATTTTGCAAGACTTTCCGGACTTTCTGTAATCGCGCTGAATACCGTCAGTGACTTGTTTTTTGGGGCGGCACTCAACGCGTCAATGGCTGCTTTCAAAACCTCCTTATCATGCTCAAATATGTTATCGGGTTCATTCTGGTCAATAAATGAATTTCGATCTTTTATCAGGTCTTTAAGGCCATCAATGATTTCAGGTGTTTCCATTGGATTTTCTCCTTATCACGTTCAAAATATCAGCCGGATTATTTCCAGATGATTGGCAAGCACAGATCAGTGCTTCCTTGAGTTCCGTGGTTGTCCATGTTTCTGGTTCATATTTTCTCAGGACGATGCAATCACCATCCACAAAGATTTCCACCGGGTCACCATTTTTAATGCCACGAGTTTTGCGGATTTCCTTCGGGATTACAATACGACCGAGATCGTCAATCCTGCGGACTATTCCTGTTGCTTTCATTAGTACCACCTCCATTCTTCACGATTTTGTGATTTTCTGCGATCAATTTGCCTTTGCTCGTGCGCCCAGTTGCGAATGGCCTTTTTGCGGTAACGTTCAATCGAGATTGCTTTGACGGCACGGATCGCAATTGTGATTACCGCGACGAGGCCGATGCACTCAAATAGATTCATGCCGATTCTCCTCAAATTTTTATCCTTCTTTTGCAGAAGCAAAAACACTTTCCAAACAGATTGATTTGGAACCATGCTTCCGCATACATGCTCCCATTTTCTTCATACTTAGTGATGTAGTGATGTAACATTTTTCGCCTCCTTTATTTTTTCTGCTTCGATGGTGCTTGCTTTTGGGACAGGTATTCCTTTTAATGTTGCAAAATCGGATTGCCTTACTTTATGCATCCTTCTTTGGACGTTTTGAAATTGATGAACTAACTCAGAAGGGCTGAGCTTCTGTGAATTTTGCACAACAATTGTTTCCAGCCGTCTTTGTATCTTCAGTGCAAGGGCGGCAATTTCTTTGGGCGATCCCTTAATAAGGAGTTCCACTTTTTTCACTTCCTTTATGGCTTTAACAAAATGAATATTGAAATCACAAGCGCTGCCAACGACATGACTATAGATGGAATGTAAGGCGCCCAGTCTTTAAGTTTCACAAGAATCACCTCTTTATTAAATTGATTTTTGAATTATGTAAATGTGAAGAGATAAAGGCTTCCGTAACTTCTAGTTCAAATACTCCTTCCTTACAAGTAAGGGAGAAGCCAGTTACATTTTCAATTTCATTCCCGTTTACTGAAAGAGTGCCTGAGTTGCTATCAAATACAAATGATTCCAAATCTTTTACATACATTTCTTTTGCCTCCTTCCATTTCCAATTGTCCGAAGAAGGAGTATCAGGGTTAGCAATAAGATTCCACATCCTAATGAAAAAATCGTCCTGATCTTTTCTTAATTGTTCTGCGAGTGAAGACATCAATTTTTGATATTTCCAATTGCTAACTTGTACACCAATTTGATAGGCGACGATAGTCAGTGCTGTTACTGACATAATAAGTGCAGCGGTTTCCATTTCTTGCCTCCTTCCTATCGGTCAGTCTCTGGAAATAATCGTATACACTAAATTCAGTACAAGAGTTAGGACTATGAGGATTGTTGTAGCGAGTTCCGTTTCTCTCGCCTCCTTTCCGGCTAAGCGGACTGATCGGCGCTGCTTTTTTGACGATCTATGTAGTTCAACAAATCGTCCTTTTTGACAGCCCAAAGTTTTTTACCGTTCTTAAACGCCGGGAATTTGCCTTCTCGGGCGTCCTTCTTTAATGACTCATACCCTCGTCCGAGAATAATGCAGGCTATCTGTAAATCCATTACGATCGGTACCTGCTCCCAATTCGTAAATGTTCGGGACCGCATCTTGAATCACCTACCTGTAAACAACGTGATAAGACTTGTCCAACACAACAGAATTGTTCTCATGCTGTTTTTCGGCTTTCTTCAAATTTTGCAAGGTCTTCATCCGTGATTCGATACTCCTTTCCAATTCTTATTGCTGATAATTTCTTTTTGCGAATCCAATCCCATACGGTAGAGAGCTTTATATTGTATCTCTCCGCAATTTCTGCGCAGGTATAGCGTTTTGGCAAGAAAATCCCTCCTTTTAATTAAAAATACTTGAGTTTACTTTTGTTTTGTGATATGCTTAGTTTGCTAAGTTAAACAACACGCAAATTCACAAGCATCTAAGCTATTAGAAATCTTTTATTTAGCTTAGTTATCTTTGGTATGTTCATACTATAGCATAGTTATCTTTTGTAGTCAACGAGAATATACCTTAATTTTCTATGTTTGTGAATAATGCATAGAATGGTGGTTTGTAAATTGGACATTTATGACAGAATAGAGTTGCTATTAAAAAAGCACGGTATAAGTGCTTATAAATTATCTAAAGGAACAGGTATTTCTACAGGTCTGATATCTCAGTGGAAAAATAGGTCACAGAATCCGTCCGCTGAAAAGCTTCAAAAGGTAGCTGACTATTTTAATGTTACTGTTGATTATCTTATAAATGGTAATGAGCAAAAAGAAACGCCCACCCTTACAAAGAAGGATGAGCGTGATATATCGAAGAAAATGCAGGAAACCCTTGCTCAATTGGAGGAGCAGCAGTCAGGATTGATGTTTGATGGGGAACCGCTTGACGATGAAACGAAAGAATTACTTGCCATCAGCCTCAAAAATAGTCTTGAACTTGCAAAGAAAATAGCAAAACAAAAATATACTCCAAAAAAGTATCGTAAAAAGTCGGAGTGATTGCGTATGCGCGTTGAAAAGATTGTAGATTCTCTTTGCACAAAATATCAAAGTAGAGATCCGTTTGAAATTGCTAACAACGAAGGTACGCTTGTACTGTATGAAAATTTGGGTGGTGTAAAGGGTTATTATAATAAAGTCTTTCGCCAGAAAATAATACACCTTAATTTGAATCTCGGTGAAAAAGGACTTTATAGAACATGCGCACATGAACTAGGGCATAGCGTTTTACACCCAGAATCAAACACACCATTTTTAAAAGGAAACACTCTTTTTCCAATCGGTAAGTATGAAAAAGAAGCTGACTATTTTGCAGTTGATCTTTTGTATTCGGACGATGACATAAAAGAATTTTTGCAATACCCGGCATCAAAGATCGCCGAATGCTTAGGATTGCCGATACAATTAGTTGAATACCGAATTAGTGTAATAAAGTAAAAAATGCTTTTATGGGACAAATTTGGAACATGAACTTAAATTTTGGAGAGAAATTGGGAATAAGGTATTGAATGCTGTTGCTTATTGGAATATATTGTAAATATCTGTGTTTAAAGGAGAGATATTTATGAAAAAATTTTTAGCATTGCTTTTGGTAGCAGCAATGTGTGTGAGTTTGGTAGGATGCACAAGAGATAATATGCAAAATACTGATAGCAGTCAGCTTTTGCTTTCGAGTGCTTCCTCAAATGTTGTAAGTGAAAATCTTGACCCGGCGCATGATTACAAACCCCTTACAAGTGGAAAACTTGCAGAAAGTATTAATAATCTTAATCAACAATGGAACGAAAAAGATACAACAAAGGGAGCATCAGTATCGGCATATATTAATGGTAACAAAGCAATTGAAATCATTTTTTGCCCTTCGGCGGCAACAAGGCAGGCAAACGATAAAGCCAAAACAGCTTCTGAATTTATCTCAATAGTAGAGCTTTTCTTTAATAATTTTCAGTCTTTTCCTGAGTTAGATGAGTCTTTGTATATACAACTGGAAGGACATGATAGAATAGCGGTTATGATTACCCATTATCAAGGAATGTACACAGGGCTAACGTATGAAGATACCGATATGTTACTTAATCAAGCTGTAAAGAAAGAGTATGATTCTAAATTGTCAGAATATGATTTTGACAAACATATTCATTCTGAAACTAATGGATTACTTTAAGAAGTAAATAATTAAATAAAAAAATCCGCCTGTCGGTACTGCAATACCAACAGACGGAAATCATCGGCCGGAGCCGACAAAAATAAATGCAACCATATTGTACCAGTCGTCCGGCCAAAAATCAAGTAGCCGGGCATTTTTATGCTCATTTTTAGGAGGATTGGTATAATTGGCAAAAAAGAAAAATGTGAAACGCACCGACGGACGTATTGCTGTGCAAGTATATCTTGGTATGGTAGATGGAAAGCGAAGGTATAAGACTGTATATGGAAAGAAGCAAGGGGAGGCCGACGAAAAGGCTTTGCAAATAAAGCTTTCCATGAGAAAAGGGCTTGATGTGACTGCTGAGCGGGACACATTTGGGGAATGGGCGGAGAGATTTCAGGTTGCCAAAGCAACGGATGGAATTTCCAATTCTCAAATGAATTCATATAAAAATTATTGTAATATCCTTTCTCCCTTAAACAGTATTCAAATTGGAAAGATTAGGACAGGGGACATACAGGATATTGTGAATAATCTTGCTGAACTCAATCCGCATACCAAACGCCCTACGGCAAAAAAGACGCTTATTGCTCTTAAAGGTACCGCAGAACAAATATTTAATATGGCCATTGATGCGCGTGTGATGGAATATAATCCGGGGGTTTCCGTAAGAATTCCGCGTAATGCCCCTCAAAACTTTAGAAGGGCTTTAACAGATAAAGAACAACAATGGATTATAGATACACCGCATAGGGCACAGAGAGCTGCAATGATTATGATGTATGCGGGGTTACGTCGTGGAGAACTTATCGCTTTAACTTGGGATGATATTAATCTTAAAAATAAAACGATACGGGTGAACAAATCGGTTGAGATGATAGAAGGCAAGCCACGAGTTAAAGCACCCAAGACAAAAGCGGGGAATCGTACAATTGATATTCCACAGCGGCTTGTTGATTTTTTGGATCCACTCTGGCAGGATGATCTTGCTCAGTTTCCCGGTGTACGACCAATTAATTTGCTTGTCTGCCGAACTGCTTCCGGGAAAATGTTTACCAATGAAGCATGGAAATCCATGTGGAAGAGTTATCTTGTTGATCTCAATGTAAAATACGGATTTGAAGGCCGTGTAAAAAAGCTTGCGGCAAACAAAAAGAACAAAGACGGGAAAAAGCAAGGCAAACTTCCTTTGCTAATTCCAAACATTACGCCGCATTGGTTACGACACACCTTCGCAACATTGCTTTATTTGGCCGGAGTAGACGTGCTTACTGCTCGGGATCAACTAGGACATGCTGATATAAAAACAACACTCACAATTTATACTCATCTCGACAAAATTTATAAGCGCAAATCCATGAATCAACTTGACGATTATCTGGACCCGAAAGAGAACTTGGAAGGTCTATGCAAGTCAAATGCAAGTCAGACATTTTAAAAGATCCAGTACAGATGCGGGTTTCCAGAGCTTTACTTACCGGCTCATAACCGGTTGGTGCTGGGTTCGAGTCCTAGATGGCCCACCAAACAAAAATCCGCATCAGATAGCCATTCACTGGCATTCTGGTGCGGATTTTTTATACTCTAAATTAAAGCAAAAATACGCAAAATTTTGAAAACATGCAAGTCAAAACATGATATTAGTAGCTGTATTATACAGCTAAATTTTTTAACAGATAACGTGAACCATATTCATATAGAAAAATCACCAATGCGTTCATTACTGGCAGTTTGATGTTCTATTTATCGTAAAAACATGCCTTTACAATTTCGATCTAAGTATTTTGACTGTATCGTAATCAGCAATTCCTCACAGGCTGAAAATCCTGCAGCAAGGCACAGTATGATCCCTGTTGTAGTTACGCCAAATACAGCATATAAAGCCGGTGTACCATACAAAAATACACCTGTGATTTTGTTGGCGTAGGTGTGTAAAGTAGAAAACGTGTGGTACTTTTTATAGCCAATCAAATAAGCTGTTACACGAATAGCTATAATTACAATTACACAAGTCCAAATCCATCGTGGAATGAAAATGGTAGAAATTATCGTAACCATAATGGTAAAGAAAAATGTTATATCTGCTATGCTATCAAGTTTAGCACCCAAATCACTTTGTTGTTTCATAATTTTAGCAATCAGTCCATCTACAAAATCGCTCACGCCGCAATATCCATATAACACCCAGAAAAACAATGAAAAAGGTACTGTGAACAGCAGAACCAATGAACATATGAAGCGACTGATTGTTATTATATTTGCCAAGTCCTTGATATAAAGCACCTCACTAGATTTTTGTAATTTCGAATAATTCGCTATTCATTATGTGAAGTTCACACTTATTTTCGAGCGATCAGGTTTGTTTATCATTACACTTGAATATACCTTTTTCTAAACTTCTTATGATTGCTATTATATGAGTTCTTTATTGCATTAATATACCCTTAAATCTTATAAAATGGAACGCTTTGTTGAAAATTCGTTATGATTCAACATAATTAAAATGGAGTCATTAGACATATTAACAACAAAAAATCTCCCAGCCATCCTAAAAAATAAGGATAACTGGGGGTAAATCCTTTTTAATGAAAAGATCTTAAGCACAAAGACAAAAAGTGTTCTAAATTGTTTTATCCGCAATATGAAATCATCAAAGCATGAAATACTGGAGTCTTCATTGGCTTTTTTTAGAAAAACATCTTGACAAATCTGAAACGGTCGGTTATAGTAAGGAAAACACAAATAGACAAATGCGATGATTGGGAAAAGTAGCGTGTTTGCTCCGCGAAAGAGAATTGCCGGTTGGTGCGAGGCATGGTGGGGTTCATGTAAAATATCACCCATAAGCATTCATCTGAAGGACCTTTTGGTCTGCGTAGGAGCGAACGGCTGGCAACCGTTATATTGCCGGGCATTCAAAGAGGATGCCTAACGAGCGGCTGTCCTAAAGGATAGCAAAAAGAGTGGTACCGCAGAAGCTTTTCAGGGCTTTTGCCTCTTTGGAGGCAAAAGCCCTTTTTGGCGTCTGTATGGCAATTCTGCAGATCATGCGTGGTTGTCTCGATGTGTTCAAATGTTTTGGAGGGAAAAATTATGAATGCTTTAAAAAAACTGAGTGATCTTGCCGGAAAATATATGGCAGTTCTCTCGCTGGCCGTCGCTGTTGTTGCATTGCTTTCTCCACATGCCTTTACTTGGGCCGCTCCCCATATTACGCTCCTGTTGGGAATCGTGATGTTCGGCATGGGCCTGACGCTGAAACTTTCCGACTTTAGGGAGGTTTTCCGCAGGCCGAAGGATGTTTTTGCGGGCTTCCTGTTTCAGTTTACGGTTATGCCGCTTGTCGCATTTGCATTGGCAAAAATTTTTCAGTTGCCAGCAGAATTGGCAGTCGGTGTAATCTTAGTCGGTACTTGCCCGGGCGGAACTTCTTCCAACGTTATGACTTATCTGGCAAAGGGCGACGTGGCTCTTTCTGTTAGCATGACGATGGTTTCAACCCTCGCAGCGCCGTTGATGACGCCGTTACTGACTTGGTGGCTTGCTGGAACATGGGTGTCGGTGTCTTTTTGGGGAATGTTTCTTTCCATCTGTCAGGTCGTTTTGCTTCCGATTGCGCTTGGATTGATTGTTCACAAGCTGTTTGGGGATAAAGTTACGGCGTTCAGCGATGTGCTGCCGCTGGTTTCCGTAACCGCTATTGTGCTGATCATTGGTGCCGTTGTCGGCGGGAATGCAGCAAAGATCATGACAAGCGGCCTTTTGATCTGTGTAGTGGTCGTCCTTCATAATATGTGCGGTTACGGTCTTGGATTTCTCGGTGCAAAACTGCTCGGAATGGATGAAGCAAAGCGCAACGCCGTTGCGATTGAAGTTGGCATGCAGAACTCTGGTTTGGCGGTTACTCTTGCCGCTGCACACTTTTCACCAGCTGCTGCGATCCCGGGCGCAATCTTTAGTGTTTGGCACAATTTTTCCGGTTCCATTGTTGCAAATTTGATGGCAAATCATATGAGGAAGATTTCTGGTTCCACAAATATGCAGGAAAAATGAATCGCTTTTTAAAAGATACACTGCTTTTATCACCCCCCTGCGGGGTGATTTTTTTATGCATTTATGTATGAGGGGTAAAAACAATTTTGTTCATTATACAATCCCCCATACTGCCCAATGAAAAAGAAGATTCTGGTTGTTTGCATTCTGTAAATATGAAATTTAGGTTCATTAACGATAAAAAATCTCCTAGTCGTCCTAATGTACAGCGAGCCCCATAGCATAGTCAATCAGATTACAAATGACCAGTACCAACATCGGGAGAGCAAGCTCGCAGAGCCAAACGCAAAACGATATTAGAATATAAAGAATACAGATAAAAAGCAGCTATAGCTATAATAATAAAGCTCATGTGAAAAACGTTCACATTAGATAATTGTTAATTGTTTTTAACCATACCGGTGGTTTTGCATTTGTAGTAGGAACATCTAATTATAGAAACAAGTACTTATAAACGATGTCAAAGCATTCTTCAATAATATCATTTTTATTATCTTCTTGGTATTCGTTTTCGCCGGCAATACGATCATAGGTGAAATTCACGATATCGGTAACCATCAGAATCGCAATCCGTGAATTTTTCACCTTTAAGTCGTTGATCATAGGCGAATTTTCAATAGACTTCATAATATGGCTTAATGCTTGCTCAGAAATTAATCCTTTTTGCAGGGAAATTTTAGGATTCTCATAATTGAGGACCCTCAGTTCAGATCTCATTTTTGCCGATTTTCCATAAGTTTGGAGCAAGTCCAAAATAAACTCATGAAGCCAGGCTTTTCTATCTGCTTTATATTGTGTGGTTTTATGGAGCGAATTGCTGATTGTTTGAATGAAGCGCTCGTTCTGATCTCGATAAACTTCCATTAAAAGTTCATCTTTGTCTTTAAAATAAAAATAAAAACTTCCAACCGATACCTTTGCAGAAGCTGCCAGCTCTTTCACAGATGTCTCAAAATATCCTTTTTGACAAAAGCATAATTCAGCTGCTTCCACTATGGCTTGTCTGGTGTTGGCACTGCGGGTCTGCTTAAATTTACTGGTAATCCTTTTTTTGTCCATCGTACTATTTCTCCTATCTAGGCCCATTTTACAATGCAACAGCATGCCTGTCAATTTTTTCGAATAAGTATTCGAAAAATATTGACACTGCATGCAAATGAGCTATAATATAAATTCGAATAGTGATTCGAATTTATACAAACTGGTCATTTTGCACAAGGGGGAAAACCAGAATGAAATATCATGTGGAAGCGTGGGATATTTTCCAAAATTTATTTGAAGTAAAACAGATCAACAATCATGTTCTTCATTTTACCGCAGAGTTTTCAGATGAACTGAATGTCACACGGGTAAAGCAGGCCATTAATCTTTTGGCAGATGCTTTTCCCTTTATTCGTTGTGGCTTTAAAGATACCTATCCGCATCGTCCTGTATGGGTGGATTATGGCTATACGTCGAATCAGATAGTATCTCTGATTGAAATAGAAGACTCCAGTCTTGCTGTCCAAAAATTTCTTTATCAGGAGCTTGATTTGGAAAAAGGGCCCCAGATGAAAATCGGTGTGATAAGAAAAGGAAAGAAGGATACTCTTTGTGTCCTAATGAACCATATGCTGTGCGATGCTGCCGGTTTTAAAGAGATTCTTTATAAGCTCGCAGCGACGTATACCTGTTTGGAAAATCAAAAGCAAGCTCGTATTAGTTCTATGATTGAGGACCGAAGTGTTCGACAAATTTTAAAAGCGCATTTTCTAAGAGACCGAATGAAAATCTATTGCTCCAAAGTTCAGTTAAATCCTCATGGAGATCAAAAATTTGATTTTGAAGGGGGCCTTTCCAATCCCTTTATTGAAATCAGAAAAATTCCGCGCCAACAGTTTTTGATTTTAAAAAGCTATGCCAAAAATCATCAAGCCAGCATCAATGACATCATGATGTCAGCTCTTTTGCGGGTGCTTTTTCGCTCTTTCGGGGATACGGCCCCATTACCCTGTGCCATTGATTTAAGAAGATTTCTTCCAGAGCACAAAGCGGGAGGGGTTTGCAATTTAATGTCAAATCTCAGCTGCTATGTTGGTCCAGATCTGGGAGACAGCTTTGAAAGTACGCTTTTCAAAGTTAAAAAACAAATGGATGCACAAAAAAATGATCTGGGATGTATCAAAAATATTGCCCTCTTAGAAAAACTTTTTACGGTGCTTCCTTATAAAATGGCTTATGATCTTTTAAAAAAATATTTTTCGAATCCTCCAATTGCTTTTACGAATATTGGAATTCTAAATAAAGATCGCCTTGTTTTCGGTAGTTCTAAAATGATGGATGCTTATATGACGGGTTCTATCAAATACATTCCAAACTTTCAAGTTTCACTTACCACATTTGATGATCAAGCAACATTATGTGTTAATCTATATGGAACACAGAACGATCGAAAAATAATTATTGACTTTCTGGACGATTTGATGCAAGAATTACAAAGCATAGATTGAGGGAAAACGCTAAGAAAGACTGTAACTCAAATTCGGTTTATCTAAGGGGGATTTTTATGGATTCTGAGATATTTAATTTGCAGAGAAGAACAGTCGCACACATGACTTCACTTTCATGGAAGAACGTACCGCATGTATCATATGTATACGAGCCTGATATCACTGACTTCTATAATGACTTTTTAAAACTTGCCGAAGAACGAAAAAGGCTTGGATATAAAATTACATTTAATACAATGATGCTGAAAGTAGTTGCTGAGGGGTTATTAACATCACCGAAATTAAATTCCTATATAGAATATAATTACAAGAAAACCGAAGGCTCAACACATATTCTTGATGAAATCAATATTTCAATACCATGGCTTTTATCTGACGGTAAAATGATTCCCCCAGCGATCCCTAATGTCGGTAAAATGTCGCTCAATGAAATTGCGGAGTATATATTAAACCTATCAAAAAGAGTAGAAAAGACCAATATGGATGAGATGCTGTATAGAGCTGCATTTGCTGATACAGTGAATGAATTAAAGAAATTTCATTTGACGATCATAAGAAGAATTATTGCGACTCAAATTACCAGACATAGGGTAAAAGGACTTAGGGGTAAGGAAAAAGAAAATTATTATAAGATACCGCAAAAGGAACGTTTAACAGAAAAAGATATCATGTCCGGTACCGTAACGGTGTCGAATATAGGGCCTCTATATAAAGAGCAAAAGGGTGCCTTTGCATTGTTGGAAATTGTACCTCCACAGGTTTTTGCAGTTGGGATTGGATCCATTCAGGAACGGCCGGGCGTGTATATACAAAAAGATGGAAACAAAGGAATTGGGATCAGAAAGATACTTCCGATGTGTTTAGTATTTGACCATAGAGCAGTTGATTTTAATTCTATTATTCCGTTTCTAAAAAGACTTGACGAAATTTTTGCAAAACCAAGTATGATTCATCAGTGGTAAAAAACAGCTGCTTTTATTTTTAAACGTCATGGTAATTTGTTTTTTTCTTAAAATACGATAAGCAATGCCACCGTTTTATTGTAAATTAAAAAAATTCAGTTATAAACCATTAGAATTAAAATGATGTACTCCTTGAAGAAGATTTTAGATCATGGTATAATAATCTCTATCCCTAAATGAAAAAGGGGGGCATTAGATGGAACAACAAGAAAAAAATGATGGGCTTAAAAAGGAATTTTTCAGCTGGCTGCGCACGATTGTGCTGACGGTTGTTATTACATTATTATTTTGTCAATTTATAGCAAGACCAAGCAGAGTAGATGGAAGAAGTATGGAAAATACTTTTTATAATAATGATATGGTCATTCTTTGGGAGCTCAATTACAAACCACAGCGTGGAGATGTTATCGTGTGCAACAACAAAAACCCGCTCAATGAGAACCTCATTAAGAGAGTGATTGCACTTCCGGGAGATCAAATTACCGTTCGGAACGGTACAGTTACTGTTAATGGGGAACAGCTTAATGAACCCTATGTGAAAGAAGCAGTATGGAGCGGATATAATGTTCAGATGACAGTTCCCGAAGGTAAGATTTTTTTGATGGGCGATAATCGAAATAATTCAGCTGACAGCCGTATGATCGGACCTTTAGACACTTCAGCGATTATTGGGAAAGCTGTATTTCGTTTTTTCCCGTTTGATCGATTTGGCTCAGTTTCATAACTAAATAGTATCCTGTAGAGATAGGAAAAGACCCAGGTGGAATTCACCTGGGCCTTTTCTTTATCAGGAGGAGATTGATTCAAAAGATTTTCTCTTATAATTATGTTTAGTCGCCCTGTAAAGCATCATATCCGGTTTCTCCGGTACGAACCTTTACGACATTTTCAACGTCGTAAACAAAGATCTTGCCGTCACCGATGTGGCCTGTATAGAGTGTCTTTTTGGCAGTTTCGATTACTGTGTCTACCGGAACTGCAGAAACGACGATATCAAGCTGTACCTTTGGATGGAGAGCGACATCCTCAATTCTTACACCGCGGTAAAATTCTGCATGGCCTTTTTGTGTACCACATCCCATAACTTTTGTAAAGGTCATGCCCATCACGCCAAGACGGTTCATCGCATTTTTCATGTCTTCTACTTTTTCTTCATTAAAAATGATTGTGACTTTTGTCATTTTAGCTCCCGGTCTGCTGGAAATTTTGGGAGCAGGAATATGCGTTACAGAGACGGCATGCTCGACAGAAGAGTTGAAGGCGGTATCAACAGAAAAGTCCCCATTGCTGATTCCATCCAGCACGGTTGGAGCAATTGGCATAAAGTCTGCATAAGAAGAAGCAATGCCGTGCTCGGTGATATCGAGACCACGGAGCTCTTCTTCTTTGCTGCAGCGCAATCCAATGGTATGGTTCAGGATTTGGAACACAATGGTAATCGTGATAGAAACGAAAATTGCTACAGAAATTACGCCGAGGAGCTGGATGCCCAAAAATTCTGCGCCGCCGCCATAAAGCAGTCCTTTTTTCGTTGCGAAAAGGCCAGTGAGGATAGTACCGCTTGCACCGCACAGACAATGGACGCCAACTGCGCCGACCGGATCATCAATCTTTAGCTTTTTGTCAATAAATTCAATACCAAAAACCACCACAAATCCCGCAATCAGACCGATCATAGCAGCGCCAAAAGGATCGACTAAATCACAGCCTGCGGTGATTGCAACTAAACCGGCTAGGCAGCCGTTTAGTGTCATCGAAATATCAGGCTTTTTATAACGGACCCAGGTAATGATCATAACAGTGCAGGTAGCGACGGCGGCAGCCAAATTTGTTGTCATAAAGATATGGCCGGCAGAAACTGCTGGGTCGGCAGAAAGCGTATTGCCGTCAGCACTGAGCATCCCTACTGTGGAAGCACCGTTAAATCCGAACCAGCAGAACCAAAGAATAAAGCAGCCAAGAGCACCGAGGGTCAGACTGTGGCCAAGAATTGCTTTTGGTTTTCCATCTTTGTCGTATTTACCGATACGAGGTCCAAGAATTTTTGCGCCGATTAGAGCACAAACGCCACCAACCATGTGAACAGCAGTGGAACCGGCAAAATCATGAAATCCGAGTTGCGCAAGCCAGCCGCCGCCCCAGATCCAGTGCCCGGAAATGGGGTAAATGAAAGCGCTGATACAGGCAGAATAAATGCAGTACGAAATAAATTTGGTTCGTTCTGCCATAGCACCGGAAACAATTGTTGCAGCAGTTGCACAAAACACGGTTTGAAAGATTACAAAAGACCATTTGTCTACTCCGGCGGGTAGAGAATAGGAATTTGAGGCGATCATGGGATCAAACCATCCCAGAATTGGATTGACATCTCCGCTGGCGGCAATTCCGCCAAACATAATTCCAAAGCCTAAAAGCCAGTAAATTGGGGTGCCGATACAAAAATCCATCATGTTTTTCATGATGATGTTGCCGGCATTTTTTGCACGGGTAAAGCCGGTTTCAACCATTGCAAATCCAGCTTGCATAAAGAAGACCAGTGCCGCTCCGACAAGTACCCAGGTGGTGTTTACAGCAGAAAAAATTGCAGTTGTATTACCATCCATAAAATTTTACCTCCTCTATTTAAGTGTGCGAAAGGGGAATATAAAAAAGGAGGTATGCCTGACCGAATCCGCAATTTCGATCAGACACACCCCTTTGTGCGCATTAAGTTTTAATGGATTATCAGTCTGGGTAGAACAGCAGGTCGCTGTAAGTTGGGAATGGCCAGTATTTTTTCGAAGTAAGGGTTTCCAATTTGTCAACACTCTCACGTAAAGATGTCATAGCAGGCAGAACCTCTTTGCAGTAAGCATCCGAACAAGCTTTATTTGTCTTTTTGGTATCTGCTTTTTTAACGGCGTCACTCAAAGCAGACAGCTCTTCATAAGCTTTGTCAGTCAGATCGGATAGTTTTTCCAACAGGGAGCTTTCCATTTTGCATTTAAGTGCGCTGTTAACCGCTTTTTTGTGCATAGCAGAAAGGCTGATGCTGTCTGTATAGGCGGAAACAGCAGGAAGAATCTGTTTAGAAGTCATATCCATCATTGTTAGAGCTTCAATTTTAAGCGTCTTGCTATAGTTTTCAACGAGAATTTCATAACGAGAATGAATTTCTGTTTCAGTTAAGACTTTATGCTTTGTAAAGAGCTTAATGTTCTTGTCGGCAACAAAATACGGGAGCGCATCCATTGTTGTAGGCAGATTGAGCAGTCCGCGTTTTTTGGCTTCTTCCAGCCAAGCATCGTTGTAGCCGTCCCCGTTAAAGATAATACGTTTGTGCTCTTTAATGACGGCTTTGATCAATTTGTGCAAGGATTTTTTGAAGTCAGAGGCATTTTCCAAAACATCTGCAAATTCTTCCAGTTCTTCAGCAACTGCAGTGTTCAGAACAACGTTTGGACCAGAGACAGAGAGGGAAGAACCCAGCATACGGAATTCAAATTTATTGCCGGTAAAGGCAAATGGAGAAGTACGGTTTCGGTCGGTAGAGTCCTTTGGAAAATGCGGGAGGACTGTAACGCCAACTTCCATGCTTTCTTTATTTTTAGGATTGTACGGCTTGCCGGATTCAATGCTTTCCAGAATTTCTGTCAGCTCATCTCCGAGGAACATGGAGACAACAGCCGGTGGTGCTTCGTTCGCACCTAAACGGTGATCATTGCCAGGAGTTGCAACGGAAATTCTCAGAAGATCCTGATATTCATCTACTGCTTTAATAACTGCAGTAAGGAAGAGCAGGAACTGTGCGTTTTCCATAGGAGAATCGCCGGGCTCCAAAAGGTTGACGCCAGTATTGGTGGACATAGACCAGTTATTGTGTTTACCGGAACCATTCACGCCGTCGAACGGTTTTTCATGAAGCAGGCAGTAAAGATTATGCTTTTCTGCGACTTTTTTCATGATTTCCATTGTCAGCTGATTGTGATCCGTTGCTGTGTTGGTATCTGTGAAGATAGGAGCCATCTCGTGCTGTGACGGGGCTACTTCATTATGCTCTGTTTTCGCGAGAATGCCGAGTTTCCACAGCTCTTCGTTTAAATCGTTCATAAAAGCAGCGACCCGAGGTTTGATTGCGCCGAAATAGTGATCTTCCATCTCCTGGCCACGGGGAGGCATTGCACCAAAAAGGGTACGTCCGGTTAAGACCATATCTTCCCGCTGATTATACATGTCACGATCGACCAGAAAATACTCCTGTTCGGGGCCGACGGTCGTTTTAGTGCTTGTAACGTCTTCGTTTCCAAAGAGCTTCAAAATACGCATTGCCTGCTTGTTGAGAGCTTCGGTAGAACGCAGCAGTGGGGTTTTTTTATCCAGTGCTTCTCCCGTGTAGCTGCAGAAAATGGTAGGAATGCAGAGGGTATTGCCTTTGATAAAGGCACAGCTGGTAGGATCCCATGCCGTATAGCCGCGAGCTTCAAAAGTTGCGCGCAGACCACCGGAAGGGAAGGAACTTGCATCTGGCTCGCCACGGACCAGTTCTTTTCCGGAGAATTCCATGACAACTTTTCCGGTTGCCTCTGGGCTGATAAAGCTATCGTGCTTTTCGGCAGTGATGCCGGTCATCGGCTGGAACCAGTGTGTAAAATGGGTACAGCCATTTTCTACCGCCCAGTCTTTCATTGCATTGGCAACCGGATCAGCAATGGAGAGATCCAATGGCTTGCCGTCTTCAATCGTTTTCCGCAAAGCCTTATAAGTGGTATGGGGCAAACGTGCTTTCATAATGGTATCGTTGAACACCAATTTTCCAAATAATTCGGGAATACATTTTGTTGACATCGTTCTTACCTCCTGATTTTAATCATAAGAAACGGTTTGACAAACTAAAAGGATAACAAGATGAAACGACTATCTTGTATTTAAACAGCAGGGATAAACATAAAAAAAGGCACTGCGGGAAAAACCCGCAGCGCCTTTGCTGTTATGCTTTGAATTATAAACTAGAGAGGCACAGATGTCAATGCTTTTTTGCCAAAATCTAAAAATAAGCCAAAACAATGAAATATTTAAACTTAATAAATTCAAGTTTGTGCGCTTTTACACATCAAATATAAACATTACAACTTTTTAATGCAAGTTTAAAATATAAAAATGCAAATTTTCTAAAAAAGGCCTTGACCTTTTAAAACGAAGCGCTCTATAATAGCAACTACAACAAACAAGTCGTTTTGCGCAAAAACTTTATTTTGGAACGTCATTTTAAAATTTTCTTATTCAAGAGAAAAAATAAAGACCGTTTGCTTTTGAAAACTTAAAATTGTAACGGCCGAGGAGGAAGCAACATGGAAAAAGAAGGTCAGGTGAGGATCCCGGCCGGTTGTGCGATTTCTGGAATCTTTTGTAAAGATGGGCGTAGAATCAGCGGAGGAAAGATGATTGATTCGATTGCTTTAATGCATGACCGGAGCAATGGATTAGGCGGTGGATTTGCGGGGTATGGAATTTATCCGGAAAATAAGGATAGTTACGCATTCCACGTGTTTTATGACAGTCAAAAGGCCAAAGAAGAATGTGAGCACTTTTTAGACCATCACTTTGATTTGGTAAACTTGTCAAAAATTCCGATTCGACGTCATCCAAGAATTACGAATGAGCCACTGATCTGGCGGTATTTTGTAAATCCTCTGCCAACTCGTTTAAAGGAAAGCCAGTTGGATGAACGTGAATATGTAATGCGCTGTGTCATGCGGATTAATACCCAGATCCCCGGCGCATATGTCTTTTCTTCCGGGAAAAATATGGGCGTTTTCAAAGCGGTTGGATATCCGGAAGACGTAGGCGAGTTTTATCGTTTAGAGGAGTATTCCGGATATTGCTGGACGGCACACGGACGTTATCCGACCAACACCCCTGGCTGGTGGGGAGGAGCACATCCGTTTGCACTGCTCGACTACAGTATTGTACATAATGGGGAAATTTCTTCCTACGATGCAAATCGTCGCTATATTGAAATGTATGGTTATAAATGTAATCTTCTCACCGATACAGAGGTTATTACCTACATCATTGATTACCTTAATCGCAGACAGGGACTTACGATGCAGGAAGTTGCCAGTGTGATTGCAGCACCGTTCTGGGGAACCATCGAACATCGGCCGGAGCCTGAGAGAAGTCAGCTCGCTTATTTGCGTAACACTTTTGCAAGCCTTTTGATCACCGGACCTTTTTCAATCCTTGTAGGCTTTTCCGGAGGCCTGATGGCGCTCAATGATCGGTTAAAGCTGCGGTCGCTTGTAGCGGCAGAAAAAGATGAGACCGTCTATATTGCCAGTGAGGAAAGTGCAATTCGCAAGATTCAACCAGATCTTGATCGGATTTGGGCGCCCCGCGGTGGTGAACCGCTGATTTTTCATTTAAATGAGGGGGTAGAGTGCTGATGAATGTCAATTATGAGCTTCCAGCTTATGAAATTGTGCGAAATGAAGCGCGCTGTATTGGATGCCGTCTTTGCGAGGAGCAATGTGCGAATGAAGTGCATTCTTTTGATCAAGAACATCATTTGATGATGAGCGATGAAATGAAATGTGTTAACTGCCAGAGATGCGTAGCAGTTTGTCCGACGAGAGCCCTGAAAATTGTCAAAAACAATGCGTCATTTAAAGAAAATCATAACTGGTCCCAGAGGGCGATGACGGAGATCTATCGTCAGGCCGAAAGTGGCGGTATGCTGCTTTCCGGAATGGGGACCCCAAATGATTATCCAAATTATTGGGATAAGCTGCTCATTAATGCTTCTCAGGTAACAAATCCTTCGATTGATCCACTCAGAGAGCCGATGGAAACGCGTACCTATTTGGGGAAAAAAGCATCGAAAATTGTTCGCAATAAAAATGGTTCTATCTGCACGGAGACCACTCCGCAGCTAAAATTAAACATGCCGATCCTTTTTGGTGCCATGAGTTACGGCGCAATCAGCTATAATGCGCATGAGGCGCTGGCAAAGGCTGCACAGAAGCTCGGTACCTTCTATAATACAGGAGAAGGCGGACTTCATGAAGACCTTTATCAGTATGGTGCCAATACAATTGTCCAGGTCGCATCTGCACGGTTTGGAGTTCATCCGGATTATTTAAAAGCTGGCGCGGCGATTGAAATTAAAATGGGGCAGGGCGCAAAACCTGGAATTGGCGGACATCTGACCGGCAGCAAAATTGTAGAAGAAGTTTCCCGTACCAGAATGATTCCGATGGGAACCGATGCGATTTCTCCAGCTCCACATCACGATATTTATTCGATTGAGGATTTGCGGCAGCTAGTTTATTCTTTAAAAGAAGCGACCGAATATAAAAAACCGATTATTGTAAAGATTGCGGCAGTACATAATGTTGCGGCAATCGCCAGCGGAATTGCAAGAAGCGGCGCTGACATTATTGCAATCGATGGTTTTCGTGCCGGAACCGGTGCGGCGCCTACCAGAATTCGCGATAATGTGGGGATCCCAATTGAACTTGCGCTTGCGGCAGTTGATCGCCGTTTAAGGGAGGAAGGAATCCGCGGCAACATTTCTCTGATCGTTTCCGGGTCTATTCACAGTTCTGCAGATGTTGTGAAAGCCATTGCTCTTGGAGCGGATGCTGTTTATATTGCAACAGCAGCACTTTTGGCGATGGGCTGTCACCTCTGCCGTACTTGTCAGATCGGCAAATGCAACTGGGGGATTGCAACCCAGCGGCCGGACTTGGTAAAACGTCTGAATCCGGATGAAGCCAGCAGACGGCTTGTAAATCTCGTAAACGGTTGGAATCATGAACTCATGGAAATGATGGGCGGCATGGGGATTAATTCTGTAGAAGCACTTCGCGGCAATCGATTGATGCTTCGAGGAATCGGTCTTAATGAAAAGGAACTGGAAATCTTGGGCGTTAAGCATGCCGGCGAATAAGGAGGAGAAAAGCATTGATGAAGTTAGAAGCAAAACAAATGCATTTTCGGACACTGAATGAATTGATTCGTTCTGCGGCGGATACCGATGTAGAGGTTAATCATTGTTTGGGACAGCGTTATGTTGGAGTGGGGCTTTCTGCAAAGCATGTGGTGCTTCACGGGACGCCCGGAAATGCACTGGCAGCTTACTTAAATGGTGCGACGATCGTGGTGGATGGCAATGCACAGGATGCTACCGGGGATACGATGAATGATGGCGAAGTTGTGATTCATGGCAGCGCCGGAGATGCTACCGGTTATGCTATGCGCGGAGGAAAGATTTTTGTGGAAGGCAGCATCGGTTACCGTGCCGGCATTCATATGAAAGCATATCAGGATAAAATTCCAAAGCTGGTGGTTGGCGGCTGCGCAGGGAGCTTTCTTGGAGAGTATCAGGCTGGCGGTGTGATTGTGGTCCTTGGAATCCATAATCCATACCATTATCCATTAGTTGGCAGGTTCTGCGGAACCGGCATGCATGGAGGGAAAATGTTTCTTCGTATGGATGAGCTTCCCTTTGATCTGCCCCCGCAGGTGTGCAGCAAAAAGGCTAATGAGCAGGATCTAAAAGAGGTAAAGCCCCTTTTGGAGGAATACTGTAAATTATTTAAGGCGGATTTCAAAGAAATTTTGGATGCAAATTTCTATGTTTTAACGCCCAATACTGCAAACCCTTATAAAGCGCTTTATACACAAAATAATTAATTACAACGGCTTCAATCAAAGACAATCAAAATATATAAATCATAAAGCCCCTTTAGTAGTTGATGTCAAGTTAGCAGTTTCGTTAACTAGCAGCAATTCTAAAGGGGTTCTTGTTTCTTAGAGAGAAAATTTCAAGGACATAATCGACTGCCTTTGTAAAAGTAATTTTGAATTGTATTTTTTCTGATATTTAAATTATTTAAATATTTATTTTGTGACCATTTTGTGACCGAACAGAATTATACTGAATCTCAAAACTGGTAGTAAAATACTGTATTTTAAATATTTGGAGAATTAAAACAAGTTTTGCTGTAATTTGGAAGATTGTACAAACAATATTACAAAAAATTAAATTTGTAGAATCCTTTTTAAATATCTTTCATATTCTGACAAAGACGGGAGTAGGAGGTACATATTCAATGAAAAAAGGCAGAAATTTATGGAACCGTATCGTAAGTCTTATGCTAACGGTGAGCATGGTCTTTACGATGGCGCCGATGACCGCTTTTGCGCAGGATACTGCAACTGTGAAAACGGCATCTTCGTCTGCAGCTTCTTCAGAAAAGCAGAAGACCCCAACATATTATACGGTGGAGTTTTATGCAGATAAAGCTGAGAGTCAGCTGATTTCCTCTCAGCAAATTGAAAAAGGAGGAACCGCACTAGAGCCGCGGGTATCTGGAAAAGATGGCTATTGTTTTACCGGCTGGGATCAATCTTTTTCCAATATCACTGAGAATTTGAAAATTCATGCAAAATATCGTGTACTTGCTAAATATAAAGTTACCATTAATTATGTTTTTGGCGATGGTACAATGGCCGCTCCCTCTTATGTGGCGGAAGTTGAAAAGGGAAAGAATTTTACTGCAAATGTGAAATCTCCTGCTGTTACCGGATTTACGCCGGACAGAGCTGCTGTTAATTTGAATGTGAGCAGCATTGCAGCAGATGTAACAGAAAAAGTTACCTATATGTCAGGAATGCAGAATTATACTGTAAAACATCTGTTTCAGAATGTAGAAGGAACAGATTATATTGTGAATAACGATTTGACGCAAACACTTTCGGGAGAGGCTGGCAATCAGACTGATGCAAAAGCGAAAACAGTCGAAGGATTTACCCCTCAGTCTGTAACGCAGACTTCGATCGCTCCGGACGGAAGTACAGTTGTTGAAATTTTCTATGATCGTAATCAATATACTTTAAGCTATGATACGGATGGCGGCAGCTATATTGATCCGGTTATTTACCGTTACGGACAGGCGATTGCTCAGCCTCAAAATCCTACAAAGACCGGTTATGAGTTCGATGGATGGAGTGAATCCTATTCCACGATGCCGGCGCAAGATATTACTTTGACCAGTAAATGGAAAACTACCGAAGTTAAGTATACGGTAGTTTATTGGAAAGAAAATGCCGATGACGACGGATATTCTTATGACAGCATGGCAGAACGCAGCGGTTTAACGGGAACTGATGCGGATTATGACGCTCTTAATGAGCCTGGATTTGAATTAAACCAGGAAAAAACAGATGAAAGCGCAGTTACCATTTCCGGAGCAGGGACCACAATCCGGAATGTTTATTATCAGCGTAAAACTTATACGCTCACTTTTAAGGTAGAAGATTGGTGGAGTGGTAATTGGCGAACTGTTTATACCCATGCCAATATTAAATACCAGCAGAACCTTGAGGACTGGTGGGCCGAAGCGAGCGCCCAAAATAATGAGTATCTTTGGTATATCTCTAAAAACGGAGGTACTTTTTATACTGCGGCCCCCACAATGCCCGAAGGCGGCTTAACAGTATATGGGCAAAAGTCTAGTGGGTTTAGCTTTATTTACTATTACGAATATGGAACAGATCACAAAATTCACAATTCTTTTAAAGTGAACCGTAATAATTGGTATTTTACAAAGGAAGATTTCATTGATATTCCAGGATTTACCTATTATTCTAATAATGGTGCAGATCAGGATCGTTACTTTATCTATTACACGCGCAATTCCTATAATATTAAATTTGTGACGAATGGTGGACCGGCGGTCAATGACATAGTTGGGATCCCTTATGAACAGAATATTTCTTGGACACCTCAAAATTATCAAGTTGGAGTAACCACGAAAACAGAAAATGGGAGGACTCTGTACTTTGCAGGCTGGTATGACAATGAAGCCTTAGCCGGAGATGCTTATACATTTGAAGGAAAAACTATGCCGGCAAAAGATTTGCTTTTGTATGCAAAATGGGTGCCTAAACAAGTAACGGTTACTTTTGATACCCAAGGCGGAACCCAAATTGATTCTCAAACTTTTACAGCGGGTGGAACAGTCCAAAAACCGGCAGATCCGACTCGCGGAACAGATACGTTTGAAAGCTGGACCAGAAATGGGGTACCTTTCAGCTTTTCCACTCAGATTATGGAAGATACAACGCTTCAGGCAAATTACAGCACCGATACGACTGATACCTATACTATTAAATATGTAGATGCAGACGACCCTACGAAAGAGATCGCTCCTTCCGATACCGGCAGCGGTCAGCCGAACAGCACGATTACGGTTTCTGCAAAAGCAATTGATGGATATCAGCCTGTTGTTACGAGTACCAGTGTGGTTTTAAATCGTGATCAGATTGAAATTAAGCTAGCCTATAAAAAGCTGGATAACTGGAGCTATACAATTCATTATAAGGATACTTCGGGAACTCAGATTGCAACAGATACCACCGGTACTTCTAGTGCTGCTTCTATGGTCGCTTTTTATCAGGTAATTGGGGGGTATCAGGTTCAGGATACTTCTGCAGTCCTTACAAAAGAAAATCATGAATATACGTTTGTCTATGACAAAATGGAACTCTATTCTGTTTACTATCAGATGGAAAATCTGGACGGCAGCTATACAACGTTTAAAACGCTGATTGGCAACCAGCTTGAATCCGCCCCAGAGAAGGTTCCGACAGTTGGGTATGACGAAAAAGAGTACACTCCAAATGCCAACAATCCACAGACTATTTCAGGAGGAGTACAGTACGTAAAATTCGATCTTAGAAGCTATACCATTACTTATCACTATGATAGCGTTGACGGCGAAACTTATAAGACCGACAGTTACAAGGTTGGGCAGTCTGTTACAGCGGAGCCGCTGCCGGCAGAAAAAGGATATCATTTCAGCGGTTGGGTTGGAATGGTTGTTACGATGCCCTCAAATAATGTCGATGTCTACTGCAGTAGAACGATTGACCAGTATACCGTGAATTTTGCAGTGAAATCAGGAAGCGAAACTTATGGAAGCCTTGATAAGTCAAGTGCAACCGTTGATTATCAGAATTCGCTTAAATCTGATGATATTCCAACTACACTGCCAAATAATGAATGTTATTTTGTAGAATGGCAGAATCAGGATGGTCAAAAAGTGACCGTCGATGAAATGATGAGCGCAAAAGTAACCGGCAATACTACTTATTATGCAGTGTTTTCCCATAATGGAAATATGAATGCCGGAGTAAGTGCTCCTAATGTAGTAAAAACTTATGACGGTCACGCTTATGGAATCACGGTGGCGCTTTCCGGAGATGCCGAGGGTGCTGATGTCCGGTATATGGATGAAAACGGAAACTATACACTCACCCAGAGCCCCTCTTTTACTCACGTAAAAAGAAATGCCGCAGAGGGTGTGGAATCTTATGCGGTCAGCTATCAGGTGACTAAAGACCATTACACAGCTTATTGTGGCTCTGCTACTGTAACCATCAATCCGGCTGATTTGACTGCAGCTTACCATGGAAAAACGATCAACTATGCTGATCTTGAAAGTTATGATCCGCAGGCGGATGTTGTGGTTTCCGGATTCGTTAATCATGAAACGGCTTCTACTGCAATGAAATACACTGCGCCTGCCGTTGTAAAACCAACAGGGTCTGGATCACATACATTGACGCCTTCGGATGGAAAAGCAAATGATTATAATTTCCAGTATGAAAGTGGAACCCTTACGGTCGATCAGGCGCAGCGCAAGCTAACAGTTACCGGAGGAAACTTCACGTATGACGGAAATGAGCATGGTGTCACTTATGAAATCACGCCTGTTTCCGAAGCTACTGATGAGATTTCCTATAGTACGGACGGAACAACATGGCAGTCTGATCCAATTGTGCAGAAAGATGTTGGTTCTGTAACCGTTTATGTGAAAGTTAAGAGCAGTGATCCAAATTATGCACCTGTGATTGGCAGTGCGGCTGTGACGATTACTCCAAAGCCTTTGACAGGAACCTTTACGGCAAGAAAGACTTATGACGGGACCGCTGAAGCAAAAGATGTTTTGAGCAAGATGATTGTGACCGGAGCGGTTAGTGGAGATGAGATTCAGTACAACACCGACCATATTACGGCGGTATTCGATAATCAGAATGCTGGTTCCAATAAAGCTTTGACCATTGAAGGCGTGGAGCTGAGCGGAGATAGCGCCAAAAATTATACACTTTCTGTAAGAGGAACCGGTGTAATTGATCCAAAGGAGCTTTCGGTCAGCGCCTACGCAGAAGATAAAGTTTATGACGGAAGTACTAATGCTAAAGGGACTTTTGGAAGTCTTCAAGGAATTATCGGGAATGATCAGGTTACGGTAGGCGGTGGAAATTTCCAGTTTGAGGATAAGAATGTTGGAACCGATAAAAATGTTATCGTAAACGGAATTACGCTTACCGGAAACGATTGCGGCAATTATTTTATGAAAGGCACAGCGTCTGCTACGGCAAATATTACTGCAAAAGAACTGGATTTAATAGCTTCTGCCGACAATAAATCTTATGATGGTACAACGGATGCAACTGGGGCTGTCACTGTTTTGGATAGAATTATAGGAGAAGACGATGTTGCATTTAATTTTTCAAAACTCAGTTTCCAATTCGATACGTCTGATGTTGGAACCGATAAAGAAGTTACAATTTCAGGAATTACTCTTGATGGAAAAGATGCTCAAAATTATGTAATGCCTGAAGTGCTTTCAACAAAAGCAAATATTACTCCTCTCTTGGTAACTGCTAATATCAAAGTAAGTGATAAAGAATATGACGGGAATACGAATGCAGCGATTGAGTCCAGCGAATTTAGTGTTCCTGATCAAGTAAAGCAACTGCTTAATGAAGCGGGAGTTACCATCGATATCGGAAATGCAGAAGCAAATTTCTCTGATAAAAATGTCGGAGAAGGAAAGATGGTTGCGGTAACAGGAATTGCTCTTGCCAATAATGCAAAAGGGAATTTTGCACTGAGTTCCGCAGAGGATACCACAACCGCAAATATCGCTGCCAAACCGGTAACCCTTGCAATTACAGCTGCTGATAAACCATATGATGGAAATCAAACCGCGACTCTTACCGGAGCTTCGTGCGATGGTTTGATCCAAAATGATCAGGTAGAAGTCAGCTGGGAAAAAGCAACAGCCACTTTTGACGATGAGCAGGTGGGAGCAAATAAAACAGTGACTGCTCATGGAGTTGGATTAATAGGCAGTGATGCTAAAAATTATCAGCCAACTGTTGAAACAACCGAAGCCAGTATTACAAAACGTGCTTTAAAACTTGGAACGGATGTCGTTTTTTCCGCGAAAGATAAGATTTATGATGGCACGGTAGATGCTGACGGAGTCATCGATTTTAATACAGTAAATCTTCTTGATTCCGATAAGGCCGATGGAATGGCTGACAGCTCAAAAATTTCGGTGACAGCAGACTTTGCTTTTGCGGATAAAAATCAGGGTACGAATAAAACAGTCAATGTTACCAATATCAAGCTGAGTGGTCCTTCTGCAGGAAATTATGAACTCCTGGACGAAAATGGGAATCCGCTAAATAAAGCATCGATTACAGCGGTAATCAGTCCGCGTCCGGTCGCCATAACGGTGAATGTGGATTCTAAACCATATGATGGCACTACTGATGCAGATGGCAAAATCGTAAGCGTCGACGGAATCCTTAATAATGAGGTAACAGTGTCACTTGATTCTCTTACTTTTGTGGATCCGAATGCCGGCACTGATAAAAATGTAAATGCGGTTGTTTCTATTAAAAAGAATGAGCTTGGAAATTATATTTTAAATCCAGTTGCTGCAAAAGGGACCATCACAAAACTGGAAGTCACATTGACATTGTCTCCGATCGACAGAACCTATGATGGCACCAATGTGGTACAAATCACAGCTTCTCATAATCTTGATGACATTAAAATCGGAAATGATGACGTAGCGCTAAGCAATGTACCGATTACGGGGACCGTTGCAGAGGCAGATGCGTCAGAGAGTGCAAAAGAAGTTTCGCTTGCATCCGAGCCGGCTTTGACAGGAGCACAGAACGAAAACTATACGCTGACGGTGACAAAAAATCCCGTTGTAATCAGTAAACGTTCGGCTACAATTGTTGGAGAGACGGAGAGCAAAGCTTATTCTGGAAGTGAACAGTCCATTACGACTGCGAAAATTTCTGACGAGACACCGCTTGCTTCCGGTCAGACCCTGAGCGAGTATTCCTATTCTGCAAAGGGAACAGATAAGGGCGTTTATAAAGGAACGTTCCAGAAGGAAAATACCAAAATTACAGAAAACGGGACAGATGTAACCGGAAATTATTCGATCGAATATGTTCCCGGAACCCTTTCAATCGAAGCCAAATTGATTACTGCTGCAGATATCAGTTTGCAGGCAGAAAATAAGATTTATGACGGCAGCGATGAGGAACCGAAGTATACATTAACCGTTAAGACGGTTGATGGGGAAAAAGTTCAGGTCGAAGCTCAAAGTGTGAAGTTCTCTGACAAAAATGTTTCTTATGATGGCGGCAATGTTGCAGATAAAGATGTAACAGCAACAGGGCTAAAGCTAATAGGGGATGCTTCTTCTAATTATCAGCTGTCAATTGATAACATTACAGCAAAAGCAAAGATCAATCCAGCTAAGGCTGCAGTAAGTGCAGATTCCAAAACAAAGACTTATGGAGATTCTGATCCGGAATTAACAGCGACTGTCACTGGGACGGTTCCTGGTGAGGCACTGGAATATTCTCTCAGTCGTGATTCAGGAGAAGACGCGCAGACTTATGGAATTCATGTAACCCTTACCGGCAGTTCTGCACTCCCTGGAAACTATCAAATTAGTACACAGGACAGTACTTTAACAATTAGTCCTTATCAGATCACCGAAGAAAATTTTGAGTTCAAGGCTTCGGATAAAGTTTATGATGGAAACAAAACGGACACTAGCTATACGATTACGGTAAAAGGTCTGCCAAATCAAGATCAGCTGACTGCAACTGCTGGAGATGTTTTGTTTAACAGTGCAAATGTTGATGCTGCGAAAGAGGTAGAAGCGACTCATCTTAGCCTCAGTGGAGAGGCAGCGAAAAATTATCAGTTGCCGGAAACGCTTATCTTGAAGGTACCTGCAAAGATCAATCCAGCAAAAATCACAATTATTGGCCATTCGAATAGCTTTGTTTATAATGGAACAGAGCAGATGGTCAGTGGTGCGGATGTTACAGGAACTTTGGAAGGATACAGATTTGCTGCCAATCCGGATACGCTTTCCGTGAAACGTACGGATGTGGGAACAACCCAGATGGGACTCACAGACAGTATGACATATGATATCTACAATGTCGCTTCTAACAGCACCCATCAGGAAGAAAATGATCCAGTTACAGGGGCAGCAATGACCAGTTATTATCGTAATAACTATCAACTTTCAGTAACGGATGGAGCAATTACCATTACGGCAGCTCCGGTAATTCCGCCCGTAACCCCGCCGGTGGTTCCGCCCGTAACCCCGCCGACTGTTCCTCCAACAACTCCCCCTATCAATAACCATATACCGACAGGAACGACGCCGAATGGTGCGACTCCGGTAGCTCCAGCTCCAGCTCCTGCCCCAAAAATTGTAGCTGAGGAAACGACGACAGTGCCTGATCAGAATCCTCCCGCTGCCCAAAAAGCAGAGAATGTACAGCTTCAGGATTCTCCTGCTCCAAAGGCAGCCCCAACAGAAAATTGGGCGCTTCTGAATTTGATCCTTTGTATTCTGACAGTGCTTGGCAGTGTAGCACTTCTGCTTACCTTCTTCTTCCGTAAGAAGAAAGAGGAAGAAAACAGAGAGAAAAAGCAAGACCAATATATCGCCTCAAGAACACAGAATGATCAGGAAAAGAAAGACCAAGTAAAACGTCATGGTGTATGGCGTTTTATCAGCTTGATTCCGTCAGTTGGTTCTATCATTGCATTTGTTCTTACAGAAAATATGAGCAATCCAATGGCTATTTTTGATCAGTGGACAGTAATGATGGCAGTTATTGCTGTGATTCAAGTTGCAATTATGATCCTTTCTAAGAAGAGATACGACAAAGAGGATCATGATAACGATCAAACAAGAAATGCAAATGCGTAATTCCAATTGAAAAATTATTTTTCGTAAAAATGAAGAACAGCCGCTTTGAATTCTAAAGTGGCTGTTCTCTTTTTTATCTATTGGGAATGAATTTGTTTTCTTGCATATTTAAAACAAATTTTATATAATGAAAAAGAAAATAATTTACAAAATATTCCAGAAGTCACCCGATCTATTTTTTGTAATGCAAAGGTGGGAGTAGAGTGGAACCATTTAAGGTTACGATGTTTGGTGAATTTAGCGTTTACTGGAAAGACCATTGTATTGTAGAAGCAGGAACGCGCCTTAATAAACCTTTTGAGGTGTTGATTTTGCTTTTTCAAAGGCGCGATCTGAGAATTTCTAATGAAGAATTGATGAATCGCCTATGGAATGAAGACAGTAAAGCGGATAATCCTGCCGGAGCATTAAAATCGGCTATTTATTTGTTGCGCCAACTATTAAAAAAAGCAGATCCTGAAACGAATTTTATTTTTACAGAAGGGAAACAGTATGTTTGGAATCCGGAAATTCCCGTTCAAGTAGATTTGTGGGATTTTGAGGATATTGTATTAAAAGTAAAGTATGACGATCTTTTGGAAGAGGAAAAATTGCAGCTTTGTCGAAGAGCAATTCACTTATATACCGGTGACTTTTTGCCTGGATTATCTGAACATCAGTGGGCAATTCAGCAGTCGGTTTATTACCGGCGTTTATATATGGATGCCATTGAAATAATTGGTGATTTGCTTTTTTCAAAAGGAAGTCGGGACTATTGGAACGAATTGCTTTCTATTTGTAATCGGGCAATTTTAACAGACCCTTTTAATGAAAAGCTATATATCCTTTTATTTAAAACCATGCAGCAGTTAGATATGAAACAGGAAATTTTGAATTATTATCCAGTTGTCTCCCAGAACTATTTTGATGAAATGGGAGAACAGATGCCTCAGATTGTGCGAAATATTTATCAGTGGGCTTCGAACAGCACTTATCATACAATTAAGGATATCTATCAGATTGAACAGGATTTGGAAGGAACCATTCGCAGTGAACGGCCAATTAATGGCGCTTATTTTTGTTCCTATGAAGTCTTTAAACATATTTTTCATATGATTGTGAGAAGCGCTGATCGGGAAAATAACTGTGTTATTTTAATGCTGCTTACTTTGTCATTGGAAAATGGTATGGATTTTTCTAAAGATCAATTCAATAAAACGATGGAGATGCTAAAGGAAGTCATTGAGACAACTATGCGAAAAGGGGATGTGTTCAGTCGCTATAGTCGGAATCAGTTTGTATTGATGCTGCCGGTCAAGAAATCAAAAGACAGTAAGCAAGTTGAAAAACGTCTTCGGCAGGCATTTTCAAAACATCATCCACCACTGCCGGTTTATTTGGAGGTTATTACAGGACTTCCGTCTTCTGTTGTTATTAATCAAAGTGAAATTAATAGAATATAAAGTAACCATTAGGGATTGTTGATTGATTTAAATAAAGCAAAAAATTATAAAAACTCTGCAAAAAATCATTTTAAAACGAATCTTTTTTCTTTATTTGCATTCAAATTTCGTTTATTTTCCCGTATAATAAAAATATTCTGTTGCAGAGAAGTATCAAAATGGTTTAGGAGGAAGCTCTTATGAACTATACCCGTGATGAAGTGTTGCAATATGTAGAAGAGAATGACGTGAAATTTATTCGGATTTCGTTCTGCGATATTTTTGGCAACCAAAGAAATGTTTCCGTAATGCCTTCGGAATTGATTCGCGCATTTGATTTAGGAATTTCGTTTGATGCTAGTATGGTTCGCGGATTTTTGAATGCCAACGAATCTGATCTGTTTTTGGTGCCGGATGCCAATACGTTGACCCCTATGCCATGGCGCCCCTCAGAGGGGCAGGTTGTACGCCTTTTCTGTAATATTCGTACGCCAGACGGTTCTCCTTTTGTAGGGGACTGCAGAACCTTGCTGCGGAGCGCCCGTGCTCAGATTCTCGATGAATTTGGATTGGTCTGCAAAGCGGGAACTGAATGTGAATTTTATCTTTTTAAGACAAATGAAGATGGAAATCCGACTCTGATTCCTCAGGATCATGGAACCTATTGTGATGTAGCACCAAATGATAAAGGGGAGAATGTCAGACGGCAAATTTGTCTTAGTCTTGAAGAGATGGGAATGCGCCCCGAAAGCAGCCGCCATGAGCTTGGACCAGGGCAAAATGAGATTGATTTTAAGTATAGTGATATTTTGACAGCTGCCGACCGTTTGGTTGCTTTTAAAGCGGCTGTTAAATCGATTGCCGCTGCAGGAGGACTCTATGCAACCTTTATGCCAAAACCGCTGGAGAATGAAAGCGGGAGCGGGCTTCATATTAATCTTTCTCTTTACTGCGATGGCGAAAACCTTTTTAAACTTGACCCTGGTGAGCATAACCCTATTGCAGAGAGCTTTTTGGCGGGCATTCTGCGCCGAATTCGTGAAATTACCTGCTTTTTGAATCCGGTTCCAAATTCTTATGCAAGATTTGGAAATTTTGAAGCACCAAAATATGTGAGCTGGTCTCATCAGAATCGTTCGCAGCTGGTACGAATTCCAGCTTCTTGGGGCTCTTATGCTCGTATGGAACTAAGAAGTCCCGACCCAGGCTGCAGCCCTTATCTGAGCTTTGCATTGCTTCTTTATGCCGGCATGGAAGGAATTCGGGAGAAGCTGCCTCTCTGTGAGCCGGAGAACCGGAACCTCTTTACCGCCTCTCAGAAAGAACTGCAGCATTTAGAGATGCTTCCGGAAAGTTTGGAAGAAGCATTGGATCTTGCAGAAAAGAGTGAATTTGTTCACCGCTATGTTCCGAATCCCCTTTTGAACTGTTATCTTACAGAAAAGCGTAAGGAATGGGAAAAATATCTAACCTGTGGTGATACTAGAAAATACGAAATGGAAACATATTTTTTGCGCATGTAAAAAAGATTTTTTAATGAAAGATCAAAGGAAAAGGGGATGAAGGGTGGATAGCGTATTGATTGTGTCCAGTACGAGTAAAGGACAAAAATATTTCTCGGATTTTTTGAATGCACATGAATTTAACCGTATTGGAATGGCAGCTTCCGGCGGAGAAGCCCGTAGAATCCTTTTGGAAATACCTTATGATTTAGTTGTGATCAATGCCCCTTTAAGAGATGAATTCGGGCACGAATTGGCGATTGATTTGAGTAACACGACTTCTGCCGGTGTTTTGATGGTCGTTAAAAGTGAACTGGCAGATTCTGTATCGCTTCGTGTGGAAGATGAAGGTGTTATCGTTGTTTCAAAGCCAATTAACAGAACAATCTTTTATCAGTCTCTGCGTTTGTCTTTGATTGCCAATAAACGCCTTGCAATTTTGCAAAAAGAGAACAGTCGCCTGCAGAAAAAAGTCAATGAGCTAAGAGAAGTCGGTAGAGCAAAATGTGCTTTGGTACAGTATCGCCATTTGACGGAGCAGGAGGCTCATCACTTTATTGAAAAACAGGCGATGGATCAGCGGCTTTCTGTCTTAGACATTGCAGAAGATATCCTGAGAACTTACGAAGGATAAAATATTTTTATAAAAAGGCTCTGGAAAAGTAATTTTCCAGAGCCTTTTTGTTCGCATAAATTTTGATTTGTTTATACTTTGAGAGAGTCAAATTCCAAAAATAAATGATAAAAAAAATCAATTTTAGATAATTTATCCAAAAAATACATTGTAAGTTCTATATAAAAATCGACAGGTATTATTGATTTTTTATAAGTTGTTGTGTTAACATAGAGAACGTTAAGTCCTATTATACTTTATTTTTTAAAGGAGAGTGCTGTATATGAGTTGGATTGATTTGAATTGTGATTTAGGGGAAAGCTTTGGCGCTTACAAAATCGGGAGAGATCAAGAGATCATTCCATTTATTACTTCTGCAAACGTCGGCTGTGGTTTTCATGCGGGAGATCCCTGCGTAATGGACGAGACAGTAAAAATGTGCAAAAAAAATCATGTTGCGGTAGGTGCACATCCTGGATTTCCGGATCTAATGGGTTTTGGACGCCGCAAGATGACCATTACACCTGCCGAGGCAAAAGCTTATGTGAAGTACCAGCTTGGTGCACTGCGTGCATTCTGTGATGCAAGCGGAGTCGAACTGCAGCACGTAAAGCCACATGGGGCTCTTTATAATATGGCAGGAAAGGACTATGATCTTGCGCGTGGAATTGCCGAGGGAATTTATGAAGTCGATCCTAAGTTGATTCTGATGGCTCTTTCCGGCAGTCAGATGATTCGTGCAGCATCCGATATTGGGCTGCGCGCAGCAAGTGAAGTCTTTGCAGATCGTGCTTATCAGGCGGATGGCAGCCTTGTTCCACGCGGAACTCCGGGAGCAGTCATTCATGATGTAGACGAGTGTATCAAGAGAATTATTGGGATGGTCAAGAAGCATCAGGTGATCGCGATTACGGGGGAAACTGTGCAGCTTTCTCCACAGTCGATTTGTGTTCATGGGGATACCCCGGAAGCAGTGGAATTTGTGAAGAACATTCGTGAAAGCCTGCAAAAAGAGGGAATCAAACTCTGTAATTTAGTGGAAGGGCTTCGCTGAATTTTGGGATAAAGAAGGGGGAGTCCATATGGAGAAAAAGAAATCGGATTTGGGAGTGCTTTTAGGTGCAGCCTTTATTATGGCAATTTCTTCAAGCGGACCTGGATTTTTAACGCAGACAGCAAAATTTGTCAATGATTATCATGGTGGATTTGGCTTTGTCATTTTGATTTCGATGATTCTTGCAATTATTGTACAGCTTAATGTCTGGAGAGTTTTGTGTGTTTCCGGTCTGCGTGGGCAGGATGTTGCCAATAAAGTGCTGCCGGGCATGGGCTATGTCATTGCTGCGCTGATTGTTATTGGTGGATTGGTCTTTAATATCGGAAATGTTGGGGGCGGTGCACTGGGCTTTAATGCCCTTTTGGGTGTTGATTTAAAATGGGGCTATATCATTACCTGTGCTTTCGGCGTTCTAATTTTTCTGTTTAAAAACGCTGGAAAAGCCATGGATATGCTTACAAAAGTTCTTGGCGGCATAATGATTGCCATCATCCTGATCGTTATCTTTATTGTCCAGCCACCGGTGGGGATGGCCTTAAAAGAGACCTTTGTGCCTTCTGTTGGCTATACCACATTGTTCCCTGCAATTCTGACTCTTCTCGGTGGGACAGTCGGCGGGTACATTACATTTTCTGGTGCACATCGTTTGATTGATGCCGGAATCACCAAAGAAGAACATCTTGGACAGATAAAAAAGAGTTCCGTGATGGGAATCGGCGTTGCAACGCTTGTTCGTATTCTTCTGTTCCTAGCAATTCTTGGCGTAGTGGTAAAAGGGGTTTCATTGGACCCTTCTAATCCTGCCGCAGATGCATTTAAGCAGGGCGCCGGTGAACTTGGCTATCGATTCTTTGGACTGGTTCTGATTTCCGCGTCAATTACTGCTGTTGTGGGTGCAGCCTATACTTCCGTTTCTTTTTTGAAAACACTGAGCAAAACGGTCGCAAAATATGAGAAATGGTTTATAGTCGGATTTATTATACTCTCTACTCTTGTAATGGAGGTGCTTGGCCAGCCGGCACAGCTTCTGGTTCTGGCGGGCGCACTTAATGGATTGATTCTTCCTCTGACTTTGGGAATTTGTCTGGTCGCTTCGCAGAAACCGGAAATCATGGGGAAGAGCTATCATCATCCGAAAGTCCTTTTGATTCTTGGCATTGTTGTTGTGATTCTTTCCGCTTATCTGGGCATTACTTCTCTGGGTAAGCTCTTTGCATAAAGGAGGAGGGAAAAATTATGTATGAGAAAGCACGTTATTTGATTGCAGGAGATTCCAGTATTGTCGTCGAATTTGGAAATGAAATTTCTGAAGAGATCAGTGCGAAAGTACGTGGAATGTATTTAGCAATCGAACAAAAAAAGTTCCCGTTTATTAGAGCAATGAATCCTACTTATCGATCTCTTCTAGTGCAGTATGATCCGCTGCAGTGTCCCTATGAGGAAATCTTAGAAACTTTACAAGGATTGGAAGAAAATCTTCAAAATATGGATCTCCCAAGTCCGAATATTTTGGAAATACCAACGCTTTATGGCGGAGAACTTGGTCCGGATCTCGGATTTGTGTGTGAACATAGCGGCCTTACAGAAGAAGAGGTCATAAAAATTCATTCCGGAAGAGATTATTTGGTCTATATGTTGGGCTTTACTCCCGGATTTTCTTATCTTGGAGGGATGGACCAAAAAATTGCGACTCCTCGTCTTAAAACGCCGCGGACAAAGATTCCTGGAGGGTCCGTCGGCATTGCGGGTTCTCAGACCGGAATTTATTCGATTGATAGCCCTGGGGGCTGGCAGTTGATTGGCAAAACACCAATTTTGCTCTATGATCCGCAGCGCAATCCACCAATTTTGCATCATGCGGGTGATTATATTCGATTTATCCCAATTGATCAGAAAGAATATCAGTCGATTGAAGAGGCTGTGAAAAACGGCACCTATGAGTATCGCTATTTTCCGAAGGAAGGAGGTGCCGCAAAATGAGCAGTGTGAAAATTAAAATGGCAGGGCCTTTAACAACGATTCAAGATAAGGGACGAATTGAATATCAACAGTCGGGAATGTCTGTTTCCGGCGTGATGGATGATTATTCCTTTCGCGCAGCGAATCTTTTGGTCGGGAATCAGGAGACGGAGGCTGTCTTAGAATGTACCCTTCTGGGGCCAACAATGGAATTTACCGGAGATGCAGTCTTTGCAGTAACCGGAGCAGCTGCACAGGTTAAAGTGAATGGACAGTCTTCTTTTATGTGGAGAGCGATCCGTGCAAAAGCGGGCGATACAGTTTCGTTCAGCATGACGACTTCCGGTACGAGACTTTATATTGCATTTGCAGGCGGGATTGATGTTCCAGAGGTTATGGGAAGCAAGTCGACTTATATGAAAGCAAAAGTTGGCGGCTTTGAAGGGCGCAATCTCAAAGCTGGAGATGAACTGAAGCTGAGTGCTTCAGAGGAAGCTCTTTCAAAAATAGTTTTGAAAGAGGCTTCTCCGCGTATGATTCCTTCCTACTATCCTCAAGTAACATTGCGCGTGGTGCTTGGACCGCAGGACGACTGCTTTACAAAAGCCGGGATCAACACCTTCTTTGGAACGCCTTATCAGGTTACCAGTGATTCTGATCGAATGGGTTATCGATTGGGGGGTGCTGTGATTGAGCACAAAAAAGGCGGGGATATCATTTCCGATGGAATTGTGATCGGTGCAGTGCAGGTTCCCGGAAACGGCAAGCCGATTATTTTGATGGCAGATCGTCAGACTACAGGTGGCTATACTAAAATCGCTACGGTGATTACGGCAGATCTTCCTTTGGTCGGACAGATGCGGCCGGGAAGCTTTATTCGGTTCCAAAAAGTAACGGTTCAAGAAGCACAACAGGCGCTTAGAGAGTATGCAGATAAGATTAAGATTTTTAAAATCTGTATGCTAAGTCTTCCAGGCTGATTTTTTAAAGGTATAAAAATAATCCCTGTGCGGTTTACTGAAAAACTGCGCAGGGATTTCTTTTATTTTAGGAAAACGGATCAGCCGCCAAGCTGAGAGTTTTTCACATCGGTAATAAACATATGTCCGGGAGAATGAGTAATTAGGAAACTGGGCTTTACCTGCATAGCAACTGCCTGTGGAGTGACGCCGCAAGCCCAGAAAACAGGAACTTCTCCTTCATGAATCGGAACAGGATCTCCAAAGTCCGGCTTTTGCAGATCTTTAATTCCAATATGGGCGGGGTCGCCGATATGAATCGGGGTTCCATGTACCTGTGGTAAGCGCTCCGTTACCGTAACGGCTTTGACTACCTTCTCATACGGAATCGGCCGCATGCTCACAACCATCGGGCCATGGAAAATACCGGCCGGTTTGCATTGAATATTCGTAATGAACATGGGAACATTACAGCCAAGTGTGATATGGCGGACTTCAATCCCTTCTTCAATCATTGGCGCTTCAAAACTGAAGCTGCAGCCCAGAAGAAAGCTTACAAGATCTTCTCGCCAAAATTTAGAGACATCTGTATATTCGCCTTTTAGTTCTCCATGCTCATAAATACGGTAGCGGGGAATATCCCGAGCGATATCGCTGCCTTTTGCAGTCAGCGGAAATTCTCTGGAACCAACATCACTGACTTCCAGCACAGGGCAGGGCTTCGGATTTCGTTGCGTAAAGAGTAAAAAATCGTAAGCATATTCTTTTGGGAGAACAACAAGATTCCCTTGAGCATACCCGGCGCACATGCCGGAAGTGGGAGAAGTAATCTTTCCTTCGCGAATCATTTGGCGAACCGTTTTTGGATCCTGATGATAAAAGTCCATGACAAAACCTCCTTTATAATCAGCCGTCTTATTTTGACGGCGAGCACGCAGCAGGAGAAAGCTCTTTTTTAGAAAGCTCCAGATAGACTTTGGCATTTTTGCGGTTGGATTCGATTTCTTCCGGGGTCAATGGGCGGACAGCACGGGCTGGAGACCCTAAAATCAGCATGCCGTCCGGAAAAGTCTTATGCATTGTAACAAGTGCTCCGGCGGCGACAATGGAATCACGCCCAATTTTGGCGCCGTTGAGGAGAATGGCTCCGATCCCGATAAGACTATTCTCTCCGACGGAACAACCGTGCAGCATAGCACCATGACCAATGCTGACGCCGTCGGCAAGATGAATGGGGTAATCTGCATCAACATGAAGAACGCTTGCGTCCTGAATATTTACATTTTCACCGATTCGAATGTAGGATTTATCCCCACGCAAAACAGAACTATACCAAACGGAGGTGTTTTTACCAATCGCAACATCTCCGATTATATGTGCGCCTGGTGCAATATAAAAAAACTCGGACATTTTATTTTTATCCTCTTTTCTATTTTTCAAATCTATTTTATCATGCTGGAGAACAAGAAACAATCCAAAACATGAAAACATTTGAGAGACAAAATGCCGAAATATTAATTTTTAAAATGGTAGCATAGATAAATTTTCTTATGCTATAATAAACTTAAATGTTATTTAGGAGGTAAATATGACGGATTTTTATCAGTTGGCTTCTGAGCGTCATAGCTGCAGAACCTATGAAGAAAAGGCAGTAGAAAAAGAGAAGATCTTAAAATGTCTGGAAGCTGCCAGAATGGCACCTTCGGGCTGCAATAGTCAGCCATGGAGATTTGTGGTTGTTACGAATCCCGAAACGCTGCAAAAACTTTCAAAGTTGACCCAGCTCTGCGGAGTCAATCACTTTACAGAGCATGCTCCGGTATTAATTACCGTTTGTGAAGAGGAGGAGCCACGCTTGCTCCCCAAGATTCAAGAGATGTTTGGAAACCATGTTTATGCACATGGAGATTTGGGGCTCTCTACCGCATATTTAACGTTGGAGGCTGCTGATCAGGGATTGGGTAGCTGTATTATCGGTGTCTTTGATGAAGATAAGGTAAAAGAGCTGCTGAATATTCCAAAAGGGCAGAAGCTGCGCATGATGGTAGCACTCGGCTATCCAAATGAACAAAAAACGCCGCGCAAGATTCGAAAACCAATGGAAGAAATTGTCCGGTTTATTGAATGATAAGAGTAGGTTGAGGTCGTTATCTTTTTAAAAAATCCCATGCTGATATTTTAGCATGGGATTTTTTCATTGTTTTTGTTGACTTTTTAAAGAGTCTGCATATAATGAATATATGAACATTATCTCATATGAAAGAATGTGAAGAGTTTGAAGAAGAATCAAGAAGCAGAATGCTGCGAATTTATTCATGTACATCAGGATATTGTTGACAGAGTGAATCGGGTAATGCCGGATGAAGATACCCTTTATGATCTTTCGGAATTATTTAAAATATTTGGGGATTCCACGCGTATCAAAATCTTGTATGTACTATTTGAGTCGGAGATGTGTGTTTGCGATATTGCACAGCTTCTCCAGATGACTCAGTCTGCAATTTCTCATCAGCTTCGTGCATTGAAGCAAAGTAAGTTGGTTTCTTCCCGCAGAGAGGGGAAAACTGTATTTTATGCTCTAGCAGATTCACATGTCCGCACGATCCTTGATCAGGGCATGGAACATGTATCCGAATAAAGAGCTTCTAATCGATCAACAGTACTTAAAATCCAAATTCAAAATCTAATGAAAGCGGATGATTTCATGGAGAGAGAACAAAAGAAACAGTTAATCAGAATTATCGTTAGCGGCATTTTATTTGCAGCTTCTTTTTTTCTGCCACTAGATGAAGGTGGAAAATTTATTTTTTGTTTGATTCCTTATCTTGTCATTGGATGGGATATTTTATGGGAAGCAATCAAAAATTTAATTCACGGGAAAGTGTTTGATGAAAATTTCTTAATGGCACTTGCGACCATTGGTGCATTAGGAATCGGAAAATATGATGAAGCCGTAGAGGTTATGCTTTTCTTTCAGGTCGGCGAATTTTTTGAAGATTTTGCAGTGGATCGATCCCGTCGTTCGATTTCGTCTCTTATGGATATCCGACCCGATTCGGCAAATCTGGAAAGGGATGGAGCTGTTACTTCGGTTAGCCCGGAAGAAGTGGTTGTCGGTGATGTGATTTTAATTAAAGCCGGTGAGAGGGTCCCTCTGGATGGGATTGTTTTAGAGGGAGATTCATCGCTTGATACGAAGGCGCTTACCGGAGAATCAGTTCCAAGAACTGTTAAAGCCGGAGATGCGATTATTAGTGGGTGTATTAATCAGAGCGGCCTGCTGCGGGTGCAGGTTACAAAAGTGTTTTCGGAATCTACCGTGACAAAGATCCTCGATCTTGTCGAAAATTCCAGCAGTAAAAAAGCGCCTGCCGAGAATTTTATTACGAAATTTTCTCATTACTATACACCGGTAGTCGTCTTTTCGGCATTGGCACTCTTCCTTTTGCCTCCGCTAATTACGGGCGGGCAGTGGCTTGTCTGGCTGGAACGTGCACTAACTTTTTTGGTGGTTTCTTGCCCTTGTGCGTTGGTGATTTCGATTCCCCTGAGCTTTTTTGGAGGAATTGGAGGAGCTTCCAAATGTGGAATTTTGGTTAAAGGCGGAAATTATCTCGAAGCCCTTTCTAAAGCAGAGACCGTTGTTTTTGATAAAACCGGAACTTTGACCGAAGGGACCTTTCAGGTAACGGCTGTCCATCCAGATAAGATCAGTGAAAAGCAGCTTTTGGAAATGGCTGCTTTAGCAGAGAGCTATTCAGATCATCCAATTTCTTTGTCTTTAAAAAACGCATATACCAATACTTTGGACAGCAGTCGGGTAACGGATGTAGAAGAAATCCCGGGACATGGCGTCTGTGCAAAAGTAGATGGCAGGACTGTTTATGCTGGAAACAGCAAGTTAATGGAAAAAGAGAACATTCCATGGCATGCTTGCCATTTGACAGGAACCGTTGTACATGTAGCAGTAGATGGTATTTATGCAGGGCATATTATTATTTCAGATCAAATTAAGCCGGATTCTGTAAAGGCAGTTTCAGAATTGAAAAAAAGTGGCGTTCGCAGAACGGTCATGCTGACTGGAGATTCTGAGGCAGTCGGGGCAGCTGTTGCAAAAGAATTAGGGCTCGACGAATATCATACCGAGTTGTTGCCGGCGGATAAAGTAGAGCAGGTCGAGAGACTTTTAAAAGATAAATCTCCAAAGGGGCAATTAGTATTTGTTGGGGATGGAATGAATGACGCGCCGGTGCTTGCGAGAGCAGACATTGGAATTGCGATGGGAGCTTTGGGTAGTGATGCTGCGATTGAGGCAGCAGATATTGTTTTAATGGATGATCAGCCCTCTAAAATTGCAACAGCAATTTCAATTTCAAGAAAAACACTGCAGATTGTTCGGCAAAATATTATTTTTGCGATTGGCATAAAAATAGCGGTATTGATTTTGAGTGCTTTTGGCCTTGCAAATATGCAGGCTGCGGTTTTTGCAGATGTTGGAGTTTCAATTTTGGCTATTTTGAATGCTTCAAGAGCGCTTTCTGCAGGAAAAAGAGAAAAACAGTAAAAATATTACGAATAGGGCTTGAAATTTAAAGGCATTCACGATATAATATCAAAGTGCCTTTTGTGCCGGTGTGATGGAATTGGCAGACGTGCGGGACTCAAAATCCCGTGGTAGCGATACCGTGTGGGTTCGACTCCCACCACCGGCACCAAGCCCAAAACCCGTATGAGTACTGAAAAGTCAGTATTCATGCGGGTTTTCTTTATGTTTATATATTTTATTATTGAGACTAAATTCTTCTGAAAAAGGGCAAAAATGCAACAAAAATTAAAAAATGCAACACGAAATGCAACACGAATATTGAGCAAATAAATCAGGTAAAAAGCCATAAATTAAAGTTTTAAATTCCAACTTCAAACATGAAATTTGAAAAAATTCACGTATCAAAGATGATTATTGAGTACAATGTGAAGACTAGGAAGATTCCGAGCGACTTTATTTACTGATAGGCTTAATTTATTTTTTAATGAGGGAATACATTTTCATATCTAAAATGTTCCCATTTTTCTCCGCGTTACTTCTAAGCGTTCCTTCGTATTTGAATCCATTTTTTTCTAAGATTCGGCATGATGCGGTATTATAGGCGAATGGTTCAGCAAAAATGCGAATAATATTCGTGTGGCCAAAGACATAGTGACATATTTGCATGATTGCACTGGCACCTAAGCCTTTTCCCCAAAAAGGTTCAGCTATGTAATATCCCATTTCGGCCGTACGAAAATGAATGTTATCTTTGCGAAATACACCAATACTTCCAACGACTATATTATTGAAAGTAATAGCAAATGCAAAAGTTTTGTCTTTGTCAGCATCTAACATTGCTTTTATAAAATCTTTCGCATCATTTTCAGTATAAGGGTAGGGCAATCCATCTCGAAGATTATTTTGTATGTTCCTATTATTTAGTGCTTTTGCTAGTTGAGGGGCATCTTCCACTTTCCAATGCCTTATTTTGCATTCCATACCTGCTCCTTCTTTCAATAACATAAATTTATTTTACGAAACTAATGTAGGGTATAAACGTGATGCAAAGTTGGCATGCTGGGGCTTACATTCTGTACCGAAGTCAAAAACCGAGAGATTCCTTAATCAATACGACTTCCATTTCAATAAAACGCATCTTTTGATAATAGATCATTTGACCGCAGCAGATCCTATCAGGACTTTTACAATCATAGCAATGATCCTGCTTAATGGCGCACGGCGTTTGAAACCCATGTCGAGCAGCATTTTTTGGCGCTGCGATATTGCGGGCACGCCAGATAGCCTCATCTAAAGTTGGGACTACTTTGTTTTCTCCAACAACGAAATACACTTTTTCATGGCCAAACAAAGAACCGGCAATCCGATTTCCTGTTCCATCAATATTTACCATCTCTCCAGTTTCTGCCAGCGCGTTGACAGAGGTGAAAAAAACATCCGTTGTCAAACATTGCTTTGCGGTTGACCAGAAGTCCATCCCTGGAGCACAATGCTTAGGATCTATTACATTGTTGTGAGCTGAGAGTATCTTATAAAGCTTCATGGAATCCAGTGTGACAGAATCTCCAAATCCAACGGTCTTTCCATCTACTTTCTGATCGAGGTATGCCGCAGCTTCTTTTGCTGTTTCAAAGCAAGAAACCGCATATCTTTTTTTGATAAGTGCTTCAACAGTCTTCTGTAGTTCCATATCTTTATCCTCCTAATATAAGCTTTGAATACCCATTATAGATCATACGTTGTCTTACGTCCATTAAAATTCGGAGCATATTAAAGTGCAACTGGAAGGGGGGAAAGCACATTGTGTTTTGTGTGTAGTCATGAAGCAAAATTGCTTTCAAGTTTCTTGATTTGCCGCTCTTTAGCTATTAGCTTGTTTCCAGACGTTTTTGATCCAATCCACGCAGATATTTCCCATTTCTTTTCGTTCCTTCGCACATTCCTCAGGATATTGTCTTTCAGACTTCATAAGCCATCTTATTTGAGGATCGCAATATTCTATCATCATGTGACTCATGTGATCAAAACAAATGTGCCGGTGTGGATATGAAAAGTCCTTTTTATTCAATCTGTCTTCCAACTTTTCGCAGCTTTCTTTGGATGGCCAGATCGTATCAGCAGAAGTCGAAAACATTAAAATCGGCGCTTTGATTTTTTCAACTGGAATGATTGATTCCGGAACAACAGCTTTGCCGGTATTCACTTCGAGAATATTAAACTCTTTAGTTTCCCACAGCATTTTTCCTATGCCGAACTTCCTCCTTTTATATGGAGTAAAAGGAAGCTCTTTCCCTAGATAACTCCAACAGGATGTGCCGGAAGGTCTATTTGAAATGATTCCTTCACTGTAAAACCAAGACGGCGTTTTAATGATCACGCAAGACAGTTCCGGGAATGCAATGGCGGCTGCCAGCGCATATTCCGCACCTTTTGAGACACCCTCAACCGCAATGCTCTTATAGTTGTTTCTTTGAAGCCAAATGATAACGTCATAAATTCTTTCAAGCGGAATTCTATCAAGATTCCGTTGGGAGTTTTTCGTTTTGAATAGACCAAGTGCCAGCGCCGGAATATCATTATCTTGCAGGAAATGCGCAAGTTTTTCTGTATGTTTTAGCCCGCCTTCACTGCCGGAAATGGTGATCACAATTTTATCTTTTTCTTTGGAAACCGGATACATGACTCCATCCCAGAATTTTTCATGAACTTCGTATTTTTTCATACGATCACTCTTTCTATATTCTCATAAATTGATATAAACAATTTGGCCTTGTAATAATTCCTCAAGGTTTTATATATGCATACCCTTCTTGCTGTTTGTTAATTAGTTCTCTGACTCCAACTGGAACGATTTTTACGAAAGGAAAAATCTCTTCTTTAGAAAGACCCATCGAGAGCAATGCGTTGCTGCATGCCGCAAATGTAACCCCTTTTTGTGATAAAACTTCCAGTGAGTTTTTATTAACTAAGTCGTTGTTATCTATATATCCTTTGACGGCCTCTGAATTAGCCAACACTTCTACAGATATGTTTGAAGGTTCGTTGTCATATGAAAGCAGTAGATTTTTAACATTGTTTAGAAGCAGTTTCCACTTTTGAAGTTCATCGATATGAAAAATCACATGATCCATCTTATATAAAGTCCTTTCTAAGTTTCTAAGCGTTTGACGAATGAAGTTGAAAAATTTATAAATCTTGTACTGATTTTAATGTGAATAGTTCGTTTTCCTTTCATTATTACGTTAATAATACCCTCAAATTCTATAAAATGAAATGATTTGCACTGAAGTTTGTAAATATTCAACAGAATACGTATCATTAGACGTGTTAACAAAAGCAATTCCCCAGCTTTCCTTAAAAGGATAACCGGGGAATTGTTTTATATATTGTTTTTAATCGCTGATGTTATTCAGAGCTTGGTTGTCAACTTTATTTTTTAATATCAAGAATGCGATTGGCATCAAACAGAGATCATTTATCCTTTATAGGAGGAAAGATCATAAAGAGTTCCAGATGTATTGGAGTTTCCCATGATTTTGTCTGCACTGAAACTGGAAGAATTGCTCCATTCATTTGAATCCACTGCTGTGCCATTTTCTTTCACCCATTTGGTTACCTCATTGGAAGAATTCCCCCTGTCGCCTTTTCCGCCAATTAGGAAATGTTTCAATTCTCCCTGTTCCATCATCTGCTGCAGCTTTGTCACAGTCAGAGTGTTGTCGTTCCCGCTGAAGCCGCCGATTGCCATAACGGGTTTTCCAGTGGCAAGAATGATTGGCTCTGCCTCGGAGGCACTTGGCACGGCAACCAGTAGTCCCGTAATGCCGAGGACGATGCAGGCTGTTGCCAGCTTTCCGGTTGTATTCCTATGCAAGAGTTTCCACATAAGCAGAAGTAAGGCAGAAATACCCGTAACAACGGCAACGATCGGGATTAGAACTCCAGAATAGGACGGATAGGATCGGAGCATAAGAATTTGTACAGCCCCCGTGGCAGCCAATGCAAGGGGAAGGAGGAAGCCAACAAAGCCCTTCGTTTTGTACAGCTTCCACATCTCTGTCAGTCCGATTCCCACAAGAGCCGCTAAAAACGGTGCCATCACGGAAATATAATATGGATGGAAAAACTGTGCAATACTGAAGTACGTAAACATTGTGATTACTGAGCCACCCCAAAGCAAAATATTGGCGCGCCGCTTTCTTCGTATTTCGGAATTTGCTTCCGTAGATTTTCGCATTCCTGAAAGAAGTGCGAAAATGGAGAAAAGACCGAACGGGAGAAGCCAACGGTCTTGCCCGCCGAGAGTAGTGTTGAACATACGCAGGACACTTGCGCTGCCTCCACCGTTAAACATGCTGTTTCCACCCGTATTACTGTCATCTCTACGGCCGGGCATGCTATCTTTGATATCACCGTCATCTTATATTGCTTCCGTCTCTGCCGCCACGGAAGCTTCCGTCTTCTTCGTCGAATGGGGGTTGTTGAGTGGTACTGGCGATAGTGTTGCCTGAGTTACCGTCCGTTTGGTCATCCCCCGGTATCTGCGGAGGATTAGAACCGTCCGCATTGGGTGCATCGGCTGAATCAGAGATTGGTGCTTCAAAATCTGCCGTATTTCCAGGTTGGGAGGTAAAGTCCGATCGGCTCTCTTGTGGTCCACTGTTCATGGATTGGCCAATGATGCGCTGAATTCCGTTATAGCCTAAAGCTAGTTCCAGCTCGGAATTTGTGATGCTGTTGTCGACATATGGCCGCTCGCTGGCTGGGGTGAGATCTACATAAAGGGCGGAAAGAATTAAAAACGCTTCCAGCGTTTTAGCGTTGTAGGCAATCCCCAGGAACACTGCGGATAAAAGCAGCCAGCGTAGTTGCCCTTTATCGGCAGCAACCATCATGGCCCACGCCGCGAGCGTCATGAAGAGAATCAGGACGGAATCTGTATTGTTGGTTTTGCTGACCACAATGAAGATCGGCGAAAGAGCCAGAACTAGTGCAGAGACAAGTCCTGCCACGTTGCCAAAATGCCGCTTGACAATATGATAGATAATGGCAACTGTCGCCACCGCAGCAAGACATTCCGGCAGCAGAATGCTCCAGCCATAAAATCCGAATACTTTTGCAAATGCTGCTTGTACCCATAATGAGACAGGTGGCTTATCCACTGTCACCCATCTACCCGGGTCGAGCGAGACAAAAAAGAAGTTTTTCCAGCTTGTTAGCATGCTTTTTACGCTGGCTGTATAGAATCCATTGCTGTAGCCTTCGTTCCAGATGTTGAATATGGATAGGAATCCAGCCAACAGCAGGATCAATGCAAGAGCAACTTTGGATAGAACACGGCGTTTTTTATTTGTTATCATTTATGCTTACTCCTAAGTTTAATATAGAAACTCTTTTTTTAAGAAGTCTGATCCGTTGTTTTATCATTGCTTCGTTATTCTGATTTTTGGTAAACACTCTTAATTGATCGCAATGAATAGGAGCATTAACAATAAAAGCCCCAGTTATCTTAAAAAAGATAGCTGGGGGATCGAAATAAGTATTTACTTATTATGTTGAGATAGAAATATAGACAACTAGGTCTCTATACGATGAAGTGCCATTGTCACTTTTTTAAAAGTATAAAAATGAGCACCTAAAAGTCGTTTAGAACTAAATAATCAATATTTTAAACTTAATAATTTTTTTATAGTTATACTTGGTTTCCTCTGATACTGAACTTCATTTTCTTTAAATTAAGAAAAGTAATCTGACATTTTTATCCTAACCCTTTTTTACAAAATAACCATTTGGATAAAATTTAAGGATCGTTTAAAAAAGAGTATTGAATTTTGAGTATAAAAAAGGCATCCACCGAAGTGAACGCCCAATAATATTTAGTCCCGTGTTACGCCCGGGTTATCGACTGCTATACCTGCTTTTGTTGATTGATATTTCGAACAGTTCATAAATGACCTTCAACGCCGAAATTAAAGCCTTCGGTTTGGCATGAAAAGATAGGCTTGTTGAATATTTCCAACTTAATTAATATACCATACTAAACCTTATTTGTCAAAGTAAGAATTGGCAGTGATCAAGATCCTTACATTTTAAACGAATTAACAGAAAAATCCCATAAAATGTTTTTAAACTTTATACTTCAGAAAATATAAAATTAATAACAAATTAATCCAATAATTATAATTAATGGATTGGATTTTACAATATATAAGTTTAAAGGAGAGATTTTTATGAAACACACAAAGAAAGCAGCACCACAGGAAAGTAATGATTCAAATCAGTTTTCGGAGTCTTCTCAGAAGCCTCCGAAAAAGAAATCTAAAGTTGGAAAATAGGTTCTGATCGTAATTGCCGTCTTTGTAGTTGTTGGAGTAGCTACTAATATGGCTGGAAAAAATAAAGACGGAGCAACCCCAGCACAAGCTTCTGTTTCCTCAGCCACTTCATCTGCGGTGAGTAGTTCGAAAACTGAAGGAAAAATAACTTCAGAGCTTTATGAAAAAGTAGCACTTGGTGCCAGCAAAGATGAGGTAGAAGCAGTCTTAGGAAAAGGCACAGCAGGTGCAAGCAATGAGATAAATGGAGTGAAAACAGAAGCTGTAAATTATACTGGATCAGGCATAATGTCGTCTGTAGTTATTACATATCAATCCGGGAAAGTTACGGATAAGACAGAAGTTGGACTTTATGATAAAAGCAAATACCCGACAATTGATCTTGCAAAATATGATCAGGTCAAACAAATTTTTGGCGGAGACGGAGAAAAGAATACCAAAAATCAACTTCTTGGCAATACATCATACGGATATATTGGGCGTGGAGCTGATGGAGTCAGCAATGCAACGTTAACGTTTAGCGATGATAAACTTGTTTCTAAAACCCAAATTAGCCTGAAATAAATATCCACCTGTCGGTACTGTAGTACTAACAGACGGAGATACTAGACATAAACGAAACAATATAAACGCCCGGCCGAAAATTAAGTGCCGGGTATTTTTATGCCTATTTTTAAGAGAACCGATATAAATACTGCTTTTTAGTTTTCTATAAATTTTGATATTACTAAATTTATCAAATAAATGCCGTAAGAACATTCATATCGGCAAAGATTTCATAAGATAAGGCTTAAAGCTGCAGATGGAATCTTTGCTTTATTTTTATGCTTTTTATGTTATACTTTAACTAATTTGCAAAAAGGAAAGGAGCTATTAGAAATGTTTAGATACGTTCATACCAATATTATTGCAAAGAATGCAAGTAAGCTGGTAGATTTCTATAAGACGGTATTTCATTGTCAAAGTATCAACGAGACGCGTGATCTTCGAGGAGCGTGGCTGGATGGACTTACCGGTTTAAAAGAAGCACATATTACAGGTGAGCATCTTCTTTTGCCAGGTTATAATAAAGATCACCCAACCTTGGAAATATTCTCTTATGATACATTGAAAGAAGCAGTACCGGCAGAGATTAACCGTCCGGGGATAGCACATATAGCCTTTGAAGTGGATGATGTAGAAGCCACATTAAAAGAAGTGATCAAAGCTGGTGGAAATGCTATGGGGCAGGTTGTTACTGCAGCTTATCCTGATAGTATAGAAGCCGTTTTTGTATATGCCAAAGACCCAGAGGGAAATATTATTGAATTGCAAAGCTGGAGAAAAACAAAAGATTGATTATAGAGCCATTAAAGCTTTTGCTTTATAGGATGCTAAATAATAGGACAAGAAAAGACTCTTGACAAATTCTTGATGATCATTTATATAATGAGAAAAAGATTAAAAAGGGAAGTGTGATTGATGGAATTGGAGTCGGTGATTCAAAAAAGAAGAAGCATTCGAAAATTTTTAGCACGCGATGTAGAAAACGAAAAAATGGAAAAAACTTTAGAGTGTGCTCGTCTGTGCCAATCTGCTAAGAACCGGCAGCCATGGAGATTCATGGTGCTCAAAGGGGAACAAAAAGACCATGTGGCCCAAATCATGCTGAACCTTTTCGAGCAAAATGATATTGATATTCCAAACTATGTGAACAGTTCTAAAAATTCGGCTCGTGTTATTAAAGAAGCGCCTGTGTTTATTTTAGTCTTTCGACAAGATGATGATGATCATTGGATGACGGGAGATTTGCTTTCCATTGGGGCTGCGGTAGAGCATATTTGTTTGGAAGCTGTAAATTTGGGACTTGGAGCTCTTTGGATCAGGGATACTGTTTATACACAAAAAGAAATCTGTCGGTCGGTTGGCTGTAAATCAATGCAGTTAGTTTGTTCCATTGCAATTGGTTATCCGGCAGAGTCACCAAATCCACGTCCACGCAAACCCATGAACGAGATCCTTTTAAAAGCAAAATAAAAAAGGGTGATAGGTAAACTTTAGTGCCTATCACCCTTTTTGCATGCGTTATTAAATCATATCTGAATTTTTCCGGTGCAAAAGCCGGATTCTGCAGTTAAAATTTCTGTCATCAAGAGCTTTCCGGAAAGATCATCGCTGCTTATCGCTCTTACCAAAGTATAATTTGGAGTGTATCCTTCATAGACATTTTTTGCGCAAGAACGCTCAAACAGCACCTCTTCACAAAGCCCTACCTGCGCTTTTAGAAAAGCCTGCTGTGTTTTGTGTGCTGCCGCAATCATGGCAGCAGAACGGCGCTCTTTTTCAGCATTGCTTACCTGTTCTGGCATTTCATATGCTCTAGTGCCTGGACGTCTGGAATAAGGGAATACATGAACTTTTGAAAAAGCAATTTCCTGCTCAAAAGCGAGATTTTTCTGAAACTCTTCTTCCGTTTCTCCTGAAAAACCAACCATAATATCGGTAGTGATCGCAGCATTTGGAAATGCCGCACGAAGGTTCTGAACGATTTCCCGGTATTCATCTGTTGTGTAATGACGATTCATTCGACGCAGAGTTTTATCACAACCGCTTTGAAGAGAAAGATGAAACTGAGGGCAGAGCTTCTTTTGTGCAGCCATCCGTGCGATTACCGGAGGAGTTAACTGCTCCGGTTCCAGAGAGCCCAGACGAACTCGGTGGATTTTCTTGATTTCGCAGGCTGTGTCAATGGCATCACATAAAGTTGCCCCGATGTCCTGTCCATAAGCAGGAAGATTGATTCCTGTAAGCACAATTTCGCGATACCCGTTTTCTGCAAGTTCTGAGAGTTCTTCTTTTAATTCTGATAATGGCTTGGAGCGAACTCGTCCGCGTGCATAGGGAATAATGCAATAGGAGCAGAAACGATTGCAGCCGTCTTCTATTTTGACAAAAGCGCGCGTATGTTCATGAAATTCTGTTACCTGCATAGACTCAAAGGATTTTCCATGTGGTTCAATATCGATGATTCGCTCACGATGTGTCAGAAAATCATGGATGTGAGGAATTAATGAGTTGCGGTTGGAATTTCCGAGAATAATATCGGCGTCATCAAGTGCGGCAGCCTTTTCGGGGAATGCCTGTGGCATGCAGCCGGTCAAAATAATGATGGAAGTGGGATTCTTCCTTCTCACGCGATGAAGCGTTTGACGAACTTTGTGGTCACTGGTGGCGGTGACGGTACAGGAATTAATTAAAATAATATCGGCACAGTCTCCTTCGCATACAGTGAATCCGGAATTTTCTGCCATAGAAAGCATAGCTTCGGTCTCATATTGATTTACTTTACAGCCGAGTGTGATTGCGGTAATGTTCATAAAATAGTCCAACTTTCTAAAAAGCAATTGCAAAAATGTTAAGAGATTATAAAGAATTCTCTTGAATTTTTTATAATGATGCGCTAAAATTGGAAAGATTTCAAAAAGACTCAGATGAAGAAAGGAGTTTGGTTAACATGTATACAGCTAAAATTCATCTGTCAAACATTGATGATGTTAAAAAATTTGTTTCGCTTGTGTCCGGTTTTCCGTTTGAGGTCAATCTCTGTACAGATAAGTATAAAATGAATGCAAAATCCATTATGGGTGTATTCAGCTTGAATCTCAGTGAACCGATTACAGTGGAAGTCGACGAGTGTAATGAGCAACAAAAAGAACTTTTTGCACAAAAGATCAAAGAGTTCCAGCAGACTAAAGTAGAATCGTGAGAACGTGACAAACATTGCTGCCGCTTTTAAGCGACAGTTTTTTTTTGCTTTATTTCACTTCAGTTTCTGCGTCTTCAATTTCTTTAGAGAGTGTTTCCCATAAAGACATTAAATTCTCGTTTTCTGTTTGCAGTGCATTGATTTTTTTCGTCAGTTCCAATGCTGTTTGATAGTCACTGACGATTTCTGGAGATTGCAGTTGCTCATTAAGTGCTTGAAGTTCGTTTTCAATTTCATCAATCCGATTTTCTGTTCTGCCTACATCTGCTTTCATTTTTCGCAAATGAGCTTGTTGCTCTTTGCGAAGCTGATAAGAGTTTTCTTTTTTAGGGGCAGAAAGATCGATCCCTTCTGAGATGGACTGCTCCTTTTTTTGTTCTGCCAGAAAGTCTTCATAGTTTCCTTTGTAAGGGACAGCACGATCCGGCCTTAAATCATAAATATGGTCGGCAAGTTTATTAATTAAATAACGGTCATGCGAAACAATTAAAAGAGTTCCCTCATAATCGAGCAGCGCATTCTCCAGCGCTTCACTGGAGGGAATATCGAGATGGTTGGTAGGTTCATCAAGAAGAAGAAAATTAGAGCGGGAGAGCATCAGCTTTAAGAGCAATACCCGGGCGCGTTCACCACCGGAAAGAGTTGCAACGGATTTAAAGACATCATCCCCCTGAAATAGGAAAACAGCCAATGCGCTGCGAATTTGTGTCTGTGTGAGGCTGGGGTAAGAATCCCAAATTTCATCCAAAACATTTTTTTCTGTATGAAGGCCGGTCTGTAATTGGTCGTAATAGCCGACTGAGACACCACTTCCGAAAATGATTGTTCCGCAGTCCGGTTTGTTCTGCCCCAACAGTGTTTTCAGCAGAGAAGTTTTTCCGCAGCCATTAGGACCGAGTAAAAAGACGCGTTCCTCACGGCGAATATCAAGGTCAATATTTTCGAAAAGCGGTTTTTCCCCGAAAGTGAGGGAGAGATCCTTTGCCTTTAGGACTTCATCACCGCTGCGCTGTTTAATTGAAAAATGGAAATGTAAAGTTTGAGCAGCACTTTCAGGAATTTCCAGGGAGTCTTGCAGACGGTCGATTACTTTCAACTTGCTTTCAGCCGTGCGGATATTCTTTTCTCGGTTCCATTGACGCTGTTGCTTTACCACACCCTCCAGACGATGGATTTCCCGTTGGGTATTTTTGTAGCGTCTGGTTACCGTCAGATCGTTTTGTTCTTTTTGCGAAAGATAAGAGGAATATCCGCCTTTATAACAGGTTAGATGTCCATTGGAGAGTTCAAAGGTACGATTGCAGAGCTTATCAAGAAAATATCGGTCATGGGAAATTACTAAAAAAGCACCGTTAAAATTTCTGAGAAAGTCTTCCAGCCATTCAACACTGGAAATATCAAGGTGGTTGGTGGGCTCATCCAAAAGAAGCAAATTGGAAGAACTTAGCAGAAGTTTGGCAAGCTGAAGTTTTGCACGCTGGCCTCCGCTTAAAACGCCGATCGGTTGTCCCATTTGTTCGTCGGTAAAACCAAGTCCGAGAAGAGTACTGCGTGCTCTTGCGCGGCAGGTTAGTCCTCCTCGGCGAAGAAATGTATCACTGAGCAGGCTTTGACGCTCAATAAGATGATCCATATCCGGGCTGCCTGCACCAATAGCATGTCCGATTTCTTCCAGATTGCGTTCCATTTTCAGAAGATCGGAAAAGACGGTCAGAACCTCTGCATAGGCAGTCCTTTCTAAATCACGGCAAACATGTTGTTCCATATATCCAATTTGTGTGCGGTTGGCTTTGGAAACGGTTCCTTCATCTGCAGGCTGCTCTAAAGTCAGTGCTTTTAAAAGCGTCGTTTTGCCGCTGCCATTTGCTCCCACAAGACCGATCCGGTCATTTTGTTGAATTTCGAAGGAGACATTTTGAAAAACTGTTTCAACTCCAAATGATTTTGACAGTCCGCTTACACTCATCAACCCCATTCAAAAATCCCCCTTCAAAAAATCATATACCGTCTTATTATACAGAAACAATTTTCTAAAATCAAGATAATCGCTTTACGGGGGCATGGAGCAATGCTATAATAATTCAGTAGGAGATGATTGCGTGCAAATCGGGATTTCGACCGCTTGCTTTTATCCGGAAGTATTGGAAAACGGATTTGAAAAGCTGCTCAATTGTGGCTTTCGCTTTTTTGAAGTGTTCGTCAATACGTTCTCTGAGCTACACCATCCGTATCTTGACCAGCTTAAAATTCAGGCGGAAAGCCGTGGCGCGAAGATTTTAAGTTTGCATCCGTTTACATCAGGCTTTGAGAGCTTTCTGCTTTTTTCGGCCTATGAGCGTCGGTTCGAAGACGGTATGGAATTTTATCGCCAGTATTTTGAGGCAGCGGCGTTTTTAGGCGCAGAAATTTTAGTGCTGCACGGACAGAGAAAAGAGCGCGCAGGGGATATTCCGGAAGAGATCTATTTTGAACGTTATCATCGCCTTTTTGAGCTTGGAAAAACTTATGGAATTACACTTGCACAGGAAAATGTAAATGCATTTTGCAGCGAAAATCCGGAGTTTTTACACCGTATGCGGTCTTATCTGCACGGGGATTGCGCATTTGTTCTTGATTTGAAACAGGCAGTGCGGTCTGGTCATGATCCGTTTGAGACTTGTGCACAGATGGGAGAACAATTAATACATATTCACCTTAATGATCATAAGCCCGGAAAAGATTGTTTGCTGCCAGGCCGGGGAATTACGGATTATGGTCGCCTGATGAGGCAGCTTAAACGGCAGAACTATAAAGGAAACTTAATTATTGAAGTTTATCGGAAGAATTTTGGTGGTCGTCAGGATCTGATTGAGGCGAAGCGAAAGGCGGAAGCAATCCAAAAATATTTTTACACAATATCATCTTGAATTTCAGAAAAAATTCGTGTTATAATAAAAATATTGGGATTATGTGTTGGAATTATAATAAGGAGGTAGGCTGATGAAATGTCCATATTGTGGAAATGAAGAAAGCAAAGTGATTGACTCTCGGCCGACAGATGAAGGAGAGCGAATTCGCCGCCGCCGGGAATGCCTTAAATGCGCAAAAAGATTTACGACTTATGAAATCATTGAAACGGTTCCGATTATCGTTATTAAGCGAGACAAATCCCGCGAAACATTTGATCGAAATAAATTGTTGAATGGCCTCCTGCGTGCTTGTGAAAAGCGGCCGATTTCGGTAGATCAACTGGAGCGTGTTGTGGATGAAATCGAAAACATGCTTCAAAATTCTTTGGATCGAGAAGTTCCGTCTTCTTTGATTGGCGAATATGCAATGAAACAACTGCAGAAAATCGACGAAGTCGCTTATGTTCGGTTTGCGTCGGTTTATCGTCAGTTTCAGGATATCGACACTTTTATGGAAGAACTTAGCCGTATCATGAAAAATAAAAAATAGAACATAGGGAAAGACCTTTGATCTTAAAATGGTGTGTATTGCCTATTTTGCAGTGCACATCATTTTTTATTGTGAGTTAGATGGTAGCTTACTATTTTTAATATTGATCCTCAAGACGTGGAAAAAATTGCAGCTCGAATATTCTCCCGCTTTATGAAAGAAAACAAAAATAATAGAAAAAATAACAGGATTGACATTTTTTTATTTTTGTATTAATATAAAAAAGTGTTTATAGATAACTTTACATAATTGCAATTTTTAAGATGAAGAATTGTAAAATATTGTATTTTGATAATTGAGTCTGTTTGAATGATAAAAACAGAGTATACTAGAGTTAGAGCTGAAATATTTCTCTTTAAAAATGGGAGAGTGCTGAGTTTGGATAAATTTGTAATTACAGGCGGCCGCCGCTTGGAAGGCGAAGTTAATATTAGCGGAGCTAAAAATGCAGCGGTTGCTATTATACCTGCGGTGGCATTATCTGATGATGTGTGCCGCTTGGAAAATATACCAGAGATTACAGACGTTGCTTCTATGCTGCATATTTTGCGTGACTTGGGGGCAAAGGTTCGTTGGGTTAACCATACCACTGTAGAAATTGATCCCCGCCCTATGAATAGTTATGTGGCTTCTTATGAATTGTCGCATAAAATTCGTGGCTCTTATTATCTTTTGGGAGCACTTTTGGGCAGATTTCATCATTCGGTGGTTCCATTGCCAGGCGGCTGCTATCTTGGGGTTCGGCCGATTGACCAACATTTAAAAGGATTTGCTGCTTTGGGGGCGTCTTATACGCTTTCCGGCGGTATGGTAGATGTACAGAGTGATCATCTGCACGGTGGAAATGTTTATCTGGATGTTGTTTCAGTAGGTGCGACGATGAACATTATGCTGGCAGCAGTAAAAGCTCCGGGCATGACGGTGATTGAGAATGCAGCCAAAGAGCCGCATATTGTTGATTTGGCAAACTTTTTGACGACAATGGGTGCGGATGTTCGTGGTGCTGGTACCGATGTAATTAAGATTCACGGAGTGGATCATCTCTGTGGGACAACCTATTCGATTATTCCGGATCAAATTGAGGCTGGAACTTATATGGTGGCTGCTGCCGCGACCGGTGGAGACGTGTTGGTGAAAAATGTAATTCCGAAACATTTGGAATCCATTACGGCAAAGCTGGAAGAGATGGGAGTCGAAGTGACAGAATTTGATGAGGCTGTTCGTGTACGCAATACGGGAGTCCTCAACAAATGTAATATCAAAACAATGCCACATCCGGGCTTCCCAACAGATATGCAGCCACAGTTTTCGGTTTTGCTTTCTCTGGCGAATGGAACCAGCATGGTGAATGAAAGTGTTTGGGACAATCGTTTTCGCTATGTGGAAGAACTGCGCAAAATGGGTGCTCAGATTTCGGTTGATGGAAAACTTGCAGTGATTGAGGGCGTTGATCATCTCAATGCGGCTCCTGTACACGCATGCGATCTTCGTGCCGGTGCGGCAATGGTGATTGCAGCTTTGGCTGCAAATGGGACTAGCACGATCGAAGGAATTCATTATATTGAACGCGGTTATGAGCACATCGTTGAGAAGATTCAGGCTCTGGGGGGTCAGATTGAACGGGTTACGGAAGAAAATCCCATAGGAGCGCAGGTAGTATAAAAATCCTTAAGGGATGACGATTGGTCATCCCTTTTTTCTTTTTAGGGGGAAATGCGATTTGGCGAGATTTTGCCCACTGTTTAGTGGAAGCAGCGGAAACAGTTATTACATAGGCTCTGCAGGAGCAGGAATTTTAATAGATGCCGGCCGGAGCGCCAGACAACTAGTTCAGCGCATGGAATTGTGTGAAATCGATCCGAAAACGATCCAGGCAATTTTTGTAACGCATGAACATTCCGACCATGTTTCGGGACTGCGAGTTTTGGCTTCCCGCTTAAAAGTTCCGGTCTATGCATCGAATGGAACGCTTGGAGCATTGGAAAATTTAAAAATTGCCAATGGAAGTTTTCATGCTTTTCCGCTTGATTGGAACGGGACTAATTGTGCAGGGATGCGCATTACACCATTTCATGTTCCGCATGACTGTGCCGAAGGAGTCGGCTATCGAGTGGAAACGTCAGATGGACGAACCGCGGCTTTTGCAACCGATCTTGGCCATTTTACAGAGGAAGTACGATGCCATATTATGGGAGCCGATTTGGTGGTCCTTGAATCTAATCACGACGTGGGAATGCTCCAAAATGGACCTTATCCATACCCACTCAAAAAGCGGATCCTTTCGGATACCGGACATCTTTCCAATATTGCCTGTGCGGATGCTGTTTCGGAGCTTGTTCGTATGGGGGCTGCCAGATTCTTTTTGGCACATTTGAGCCGTGAAAATAATACGCCGGAGATTGCGCTGCAGACAACGCTTTGTGCACTCACTATGGAAGGGATGAATCAGGGAACGGATTTTGATCTTTCGGTAGCACCTCGGGAAAACCCCGGAAACTTTACGGTGTTTTAAGGAGAGGAAAAATGCTGAATGTACAAATTGTTTGTATCGGAAAACTAAAAGAATCCTATTGGCGTTTGGCCTGCAGTGAGTATGAAAAACGTATGCAGAGTTTTGCAAAGTTTTCCATTCGGGAATTATCGGAATGTCGTTTACCGGAAAATCCAAGCCCAGCTCAAATTAAGGCAGCATTACGGGAAGAAGGGGAGCATATTCTTTCTGAGTGCAAAAATGCGGAAATAGTTCCACTCTGTATTGAGGGAAAAGAGATTTCTTCTCCAGATCTTGCAAAATGGATTGAAAATAAAGCAGTTTCTGGAGTCAGTTCCATTTCTTTTGTAATCGGAAGCAGCTTTGGTCTTGATGATTCCGTAAAAGGATCAGGAAATTTACGTCTTTCAATGTCACCAATGACATTTCCGCATCAGTTGGCACGCGTGATGCTCTGTGAACAAATTTATCGTTCTTTTCAAATTTTGAATCATGGAAAATATCATAAATGAGGCGAATTATGATGAAAACAGGAGTAGTTGATGTTGGCGGCGGACTGCGAGGAATTTATGGAGCCGGTGTGTTCGATTATTGTTTGTTGAAAGAGATCAAGTTTGACGAATGTATCGGGGTGTCCGCAGGCAGCGCAAATATTGTGGCCTATCTGGCCGGTCAGCGCGGAAGAAATTTACGGTATTACCGCGACTATGCCTTTCGGCCAAATTACATGAGCTTACATAATTTAGTTCATGGGGGATCTTATCTGGACCTTAATTATGTTTATGGAGTTCTCAGTAATTCGGATGGAGAATATCCTTTGGATTATCCAAAAATTGTAGAAAATCCGGCAGAAATGAAAGTGGTGGCTTCTGAAGCAGTGAGCGGAAGAGTAAAATATTTTGATAAAAATGATTTTTTAAAGGATGATTACGGAATCCTTGGCGCTTCTTCTGCGATTCCGGTCGTTTGCCGTCCTTATCCGTTTCATGGAACTCTTTATTTTGATGGCGCGCTCAGTGATCCGGTTCCGGTGCAAAAGGCCTTGCAGGATGGCTGTGAGCGAGTTGTTGTGATTTTGACAAAACCACGGAATTTAATTCGTACTTCCAGTGGAGATGACCATTTTGTGCGTATTTTGCGCCGCAGATATCCGAAAGCAGCACGAAATCTTCATCTTCGGGCAAAAAGGTACAACGAGGGTGTTGCTTTTGCCAAAGCATTGGAGGAAAAAGGGAAGGCAGTAATTATAGCACCGGATCAGATTGCCGGGATCAATACGCTTACTAAAAACAAAAATATGCTGGAACATCTTTATCAGAAAGGGTTCAAAGACGCAGAGGCAATCGAAGCTTTTTTAGGGCAGTAAGACGATCAATGGCCAAAAACATTTTGCATAAATAGAAAAATAATCTTCAAAATTCAAAAAAATAAAATGGAATTTTAAGAGATTTTTAAAATTGTAATGAAATTTTTAAAAAAGTGTTATGCAAATTCTCGAAAATTCAGCAAAAAATTCGCAAAACTTGTGCAGAAAATGAAATGCCTCTTTTAAAAGGCAAAAAACATTGACACAACCTGTAAAATATAATAAAATATGAGAGTCAAAACGAATACAGTTTAAATGGCAAGGAGGTTCTGAAAACAGGGCGGCTTTGCCATTTTCTATTTTTGAAAACAAGAAGGGGTGATTTCTTGAGATTCACAAAAATGCAGGGAATTGGGAATGATTATATCTATATTAATTGCTTTGAAGAAAAAGTCCCAGATCCCGCAGCTTTGAGCATTCGTTTGTCAGACCGGCATTTCGGAATTGGTTCAGATGGAATCATTCTGATTAAGCCGAGCAGACAGGCAGACTGTGAGATGGATATTTATAATGCAGATGGTTCTCGTGCCATGATGTGTGGCAATGGAATTCGATGTGTTGGAAAATATGTGTATGATCATGGAATCTGCAAAAAAGATGTGCTGCGGGTTGATACCCAAAGCGGAGTGAAAACGCTTTATCTTAATGTTCAGAATGGCACTGTTCAATCGGTACGTGTTAATATGGGAGCCCCAATTTTGAACCCTGCTCAGATCCCAGCGGATTTTCCAGGAGATCGCGCGGTCAATGTGCCGCTTTTGGTGGACGGAAAAGAATATCACGTCACCTGCGTATCTATGGGAAATCCACATTGTGTAACTTTTGTAAAAGACGTCGCTTCTCTTGATTTAGCGGCGATTGGGCCTTCTTTTGAGCGCCATCCGGCATTTTCGCAGAGAGTCAATACAGAGTTCGTTGAAGTGCTTTCTGATCACGAGGTAAATATGCGTGTTTGGGAGCGCGGCAGCGGAGAAACTTGGGCTTGCGGAACCGGGGCGTGTGCTTCGGCAGTTGCCTGTATCTTAAATGGGATTACCTGTCACAGTGTGCTGCTGCATCTGCGCGGTGGAGATTTACAGGTAAGCTGGGATGAAAAAGAAAATACCGTTTGGATGGAAGGGCCGGCAGTAACTGTTTTTGATGGAGAAATTAAAGTCTGATAATAATTCAATATTAACATAGAGAAACATAGTTGATCTTTATTATATAGTAGCTAGTAGCGAACAAAGGAGTGTTTTAGCGTTGGTAAAAGCAAATGAAAATTTGGCAAAACTTCCTGCAAGTTATTTATTTGTAGACATTGCAAAAAAAGTAGAAGCTTTTCAGAAAGCTCACCCGGAAAAAGAAATTATTCGACTTGGAATCGGTGATGTAACTCGTCCTTTGGTACGTCCGGTTGTAGACGCAATTAAAAAAGCGGCAGAGGAAATGGGACACCCGGAGACTTTTCACGGGTATGGGCCGGAAGCTGGATATGAGTTTCTTCGAAAAGCAATCGTTACTCATGATTACAAAGGACTAGACATTTCAGAAGATGAAGTCTTTGTTAGTGATGGAGCTAAAAGCGATACAGGTTCTATCGGGGACATTTTTAGTGTTGATAATATCATTGCAGTTTGTGATCCCGTTTACCCTGTTTATGTAGATACCAATGTGATGGCCGGCAGAGCAGGAACTTATACAGAAGGAAAAGGTTGGAGCAAGATCGTTTATTTGCCCTGCAAAGAGGAAAATAACTTTTTGCCTCAGCTTCCAGAGCAGGACGTGGATATGATTTATCTTTGTTTTCCAAATAATCCTGCTGGTGTCAGCATTCCAAAAGCGGAACTCGAAAAATGGGTTCAGTATGCACTGGATCATCAGGCGGTTATCTTGTATGACGCAGCATATGAAGCATTTATCTCTACTCCTAATGTGCCGCACAGTATCTATGAGATTGAAGGCGCTAAGAAGTGTGCGATAGAGTTCCGTAGTTTCAGTAAAACCGCTGGGTTTACCGGAACCCGCTGTGCGTTTACAGTGATTCCAAAAGAGCTTGTGATTGATGGTATTTCTATGAATCGTCTTTGGAGTCGCCGCCAGTCCACAAAGATGAATGGTGTTTCTTATCCGATACAGCGCGGTGCAGAAGCTGTTTATTCTGAAGAAGGACAGAAATTGGTCCGTGAAAACATCGCCTATTATAAAGAAAATGCCCACATTATTGTAGATGGATTCAGAAAAGCTGGATTCACTGTTTATGGTGGTCAGGATAGTCCTTACGCGTGGCTGAAAGTTCCGGCAGGAATGACCAGCTGGGAATTTTTTGATCAACTTTTGGAAAAATGCGGTGTTGTTGGAACTCCCGGAAGCGGATTTGGAATGGCAGGAGAAGGATTTTTCCGCTTGACTGCATTTAATACCAAGGAGAACACGGAGAAAGCAGTTAAACTAATTGTAGATGCTTTTTCAAAAGGAAAATAGAGTTTACCTGTAAAGAGGGCCCCTGGTTCAAGGGCTCTCTTTGTGCGGAACTGGGAAATTTAAAGATGAGTTTAAAAGAATGGTTGGTGATTGAATGAAGGCATTACTAATGTTGGAAAACGGGATGACCTTTGAAGGAACCGGATTCGGCGATGAGCACAATGTTGTAAGCGAAATTGTTTTTAACAGTGCAATGTGCGGATATCCGGAGCTTCTTACGGATCCCTCTTATGCCGGGCAGAGTGTTGTGATGACTTATCCCATGATCGGAAATTATGGAATCTGTTATCAGGACGCTGAGTCTACACGTCCGTGGCTGAGTGCGTATATTGTCCATTCAGTTTCGAATGTAGCAAGTAATTTCCGCTGTGATATTGACTTGGATCATTATTTGAAGCGCTATCAGGTCCCCGGTCTACAGGGAATCGACACCCGTGCACTTACCAGAATTTTGCGGGAGAGCGGCACAATGCGCGGTATGATCGCATATGGCGATTCGATCGATCTCGGAGCGATGAAAGAGCAGATCGAGAATTTCAAAATGGAAAGCTATGTGCCGAAAGTTAGTATCCGCGGGGGCAAGATATACGGCGACGGCAGCGTAAAAATTGCGCTTATGGATTATGGTGTTAAAGGGAATATTATTCGCTGTTTAACAGAGCGCGGCGCAACAGTAAAATGTTTTCCTTGGGACGCTTCTTATGATGAAGTCAAAGCGTGGAAGCCGGATGGAATTATGTTAACCAATGGGCCTGGAGATCCGCAGGACTGCAGAAAGCCTATTGAAGAGATCAAACGGATTTATGCTTCCGGAACGCCGACCTTTGCAATTTGCCTGGGACATCAGCTAATGGCACTTGCCAACGGCGGAGGTACCTATAAATTGAAATATGGTCACCGTGGAATCAATCATCCGGTCAAGGACCTAAAAGCCAACAGAGTTTATATCTCTTCACAGAATCACGGCTTTGTCGTAGATGCTAAAACAATGGACCCAAAGATCGCTGAGCCAAGCTTTATTAGCATGAACGATGGCAGTATCGAGGGATTTGATTATAAGAACGGCCGAGTCTTTACCGTACAATTTCACCCGGAGGCAGCAGGTGGTCCACATGATACACGATTCCTTTTTGATCGCTTTATGAATCTGATTGGAGGTGCTGCCCTGTGAGTAAACGTCCGGAAATTAAAAAAGTAATTATCATTGGGTCCGGCCCTATTATTATCGGACAAGCGGCAGAATTTGACTATGCAGGAACGCAGGCATGCCGTGCGATTCGAGAAGAAGGAATAGAGGTCATTCTGATCAACTCCAACCCGGCGACGATCATGACCGATAAACAAATCGCCGATAAGGTATATATCGAACCTTTGACCATCGAAACTGTTAAGAAAGTAATCATTAAAGAAAAGCCTGACAGCATTTTACCGACGCTGGGTGGACAGAATGCATTGAACCTTGCAGTTGAGCTGGAGGAAAGCGGCTTCTTAAAAGAACATCATGTAGAAATGATCGGTACGAGCGCCGATACGATTCGTATGGCAGAAGACCGTGAACTTTTTAAAGAAGCAATGGAGCGAATTGACCAGCCGTGCGCGAAATCTGTAATTGCAGAGAGCCTTGATGAGTGTTTTGCTGCGGCTGATAAAATTGGGTATCCGGTTGTTGTGCGTCCCGCTTATACATTGGGCGGCAGCGGCGGCGGAATTGCCCATACGAAAGAAGAACTCGAAGAGATCGGAACACTTGGTCTGCACCGCAGCCGTGTACACCAGGTACTGATCGAGCGTTCTATCGAAGGCTGGAAAGAAATTGAGTATGAAGTAATACGCGACCATAATGGAAACTGCATTACCGTTTGCAATATGGAGAACTTTGATCCGGTTGGCGTTCATACCGGTGATTCCATCGTGGTAGCACCATGTCAGACGCTTGCCGATAAAGAAACACAGATGTTGCGTACTGCCTCTTTGAATATTATTCAGGAGCTCGGGGTCGAAGGCGGCTGTAATGTGCAGTTTGCGCTCAATCCGGACAGCTTCGAGTATTGTGTAATTGAAGTTAATCCCCGTGTAAGCCGCTCTTCTGCACTTGCAAGTAAGGCAACCGGGTATCCGATTGCAAAAGTAGCGAGTAAAATTGCTTTGGGCTACACTTTGGATGAAATTAAAAATGCAATTACGAAAAAGACGTATGCTTGCTTTGAGCCAACTTTGGACTATTGTGTTGTAAAGATCCCAAAATGGCCGTTTGATAAATTTGTAAATGCAAAGCGTGTGCTGGGTACGCAGATGAAAGCAACCGGCGAAGTGATGGGGATTGCCCCAACCTTTGAAGCAGCTTTAATGAAAGCAATTCGCTGTTTGGAGCAAAACCTTTTCAGCTTAAAGGATCATCGTCTGGATTCTTTCTCGGATGAAGAAATCTTGGAGCGGGTACACAATGTGGATGATCGTCGTCTGTGGACGGTAGCGGAAGCATTACGCCGTGGATATTCTCCGGAAAAGATTCATGACATCACCAAGATTGATCTCTGGTTTATCGGAAAGTTAACTGCAATTATCGAGATGGAAAAAGCACTTTCTGAACAGAAGATGACAAAAGAACTTTTGCTGAAAGCGAAAAGCATGGGATTTTTGGATCGTACAATTTCCGAGTTTTCCGGTGAATCTGTGGACGAGCTTCGAAAAATGCAGGACGAGTGGAAAATTGTTCCGGTTTATAAAATGGTAGATACTTGTGCTGCCGAGTTTGAAGCAGAGACACCCTATTATTATTCCACTTATGGAATTGAGAACGAATCTAAGCCTGAAAGCCGTCGTAAAAAGATTATAGTTGTTGGTTCTGGCCCAATTCGTATCGGACAGGGAATTGAATTTGATTTTTGTTCCGTGCACAGTGTGTGGGCATTAAAAGATCTTGGCTATGAGACGATTATCGTGAACAATAATCCCGAAACGGTTTCTACTGATTTTGATATTGCCGATAAACTTTACTTTGAACCGCTCACGGAAGAAGATATTCTTCATATCGTAAAATTGGAAAAGCCGGATGGTGCTGTCTGCCAGTTTGGTGGCCAAACAGCCATTCGTTTGGCAGCTTCTATCGAAAAGATGGGGGTTCCGGTTCTTGGTACCAGCAGTGACAGTATTGACCTTGCAGAGGATCGGGAACGGTTTGATGAAATCCTCAATGACTGTAAGATTCCTCGTGCGGCAGGGCATACAGTTTTTACCTGCGATGAGGCATTAAATGCAGCACATCAACTTGGTTATCCTGTTTTGGTTCGTCCAAGTTATGTTCTCGGCGGTCAGGGCATGCAAATTGCCTATGAGGATTCCGATATTATCAATCAGATTGGAATTATCAATCAGATTGCACAGGAACACCCGATTTTGGTTGATAAGTATATCATGGGAACTGAAGTGGAAGTTGATGCTGTCTGTGACGGAACCGATTCGGTAATCCCCGGAATTATGCAGCATGTTGAGCGTGCTGGGATTCATTCTGGTGACAGTATTTCCGTTTATCCTGCGATTGGAATCAGTGAAGAAGCACAGGAGACCATTGTTGAAGATACTCGTAAACTTGCAAAAGCTTTAAAGGTTAAAGGGCTTCTTAATGTTCAGTTTATTGTGAAAGATGAAGTCGTCTATATCATTGAGGCGAACCCGAGATCATCCAGAACGGTTCCTTATATCAGCAAAGTGACCGGAATTCCGATTGTGCCGCTGGCAGTGCGTACCTTCTTCGGAGAGACATTGCCGCAGATGGGTTATCAGTATGGCCTTCAGAAACCGCATGATTACATTGCCATCAAGATGCCGGTTTTCTCGTTTGAGAAGATTCATGGTGCTGATGTCAACTTGGGACCTGAAATGAAATCCACCGGCGAAGTTCTTGGAATTGCCCGCACTTATGATGAAGCACTGATCAAAGCGTTTTACGGCGCCGGAACACATATGATCAAGAATGGCCGTGTTATTATTACAGTGAAAAACAGTGATAAGGCGGAAGTTCTCCCGATTGCAAAGGGACTTTATGATCTGGGGTGGACGATTTATGCAACACAGGGGACTGCTGATTATCTTAATGATCATGAGATTCCGACGATTCGGACTCATAAAGTGGGAATGAATCAGCATGATATTATTAATCTGATCATGTCTGGAAAGATTGATTTAGTGATCAATACACCGAGCAAGGGCATGCAGCATGACCGGGATGGTTTCTTGATTCGCCGTAATGCGGTAGAAGCCGGAATCCCATGCCTGACGTCACTTGATACTGCAAATGCGTTTTTAACATGTGCACGCCATGTTGAAACGACGGAACTTTCCGTTGTGGATATTACGCATGTAAGCACATTTTTAAATTTAGTTTAAATAGGATCAATCATAGGATCAGTCAAACGATATTTTACTTTAACGGAGGTAAATGGAAATGGAAAAGAAAGAACAGTTGTACGAAGGAAAAGCCAAAAAGGTATTTGCAACCGATGACCCGAGATACTGCATTGTATCCTATAAAGACGATGCGACTGCATTTAACGGCAAAAAACATGGTACCATTGTTGGCAAAGGCGTTGTCAATAATAAGATGAGCAATTTTATGTTTAAAATGCTTGAAAAAGATGGCGTTCCAACCCACTACGTTAAAGAACTTTCCGACCGCGATACCCTGGTAAAAAAAGTACAGATCGTTCCGCTGGAAGTGATCGTCCGCAACGTTGCTGCGGGTTCTTTCTCCAAACGCCTTGGTGTGGAAGAAGGCAAAAAACTGCTTTGCCCGGTTTTGGAATTTTGCTATAAATCCGATCCGCTTGATGATCCGATGGTGAATGATTCTCATGTCCTTGCAATGGGCTGGGCGACTCAAGAAGAAATTTCTACCATCCGTAAGATGGCGCTGCGCATCAATGAGCTGATGAAAGAATTTTTCCTGTCTGTTGGAATTGATCTGATCGATTTTAAATTGGAGTTTGGTCGTTTTGAAGGCAAGATCCTTTTGGCTGACGAAATCAGCCCGGATACCTGCCGCTTCTGGGACGTCAAGACTCACGAAAAGCTTGACAAGGATCGTTTCCGCCGCGACTTGGGTGGTGTGGAAGAAGCTTATGCAGAAGTTATGAAGCGGATCGGCCTGTAAGATTTTATGAAAATCAGAAATCCCGCACCGGATATTTTTCCAGTGGGGGATTTCCCGATTTCCCAATAAAAACAAAAAGAAAGCCCCCAAAAATTCTGCAAATGAATTTTTAGGGGATTTCGTGATTGATTAGGATGGTGAGTTTTTGAACACGACACAGTTTCTTTATGACGATAAGCCACATGAGGAATGCGGCGTTTTCGGCATTAGTTGTCCAGATGGTGATGTCAATGTAGCCTATGCAGCGTACAATGCACTTTTGGCGCAGCAGCATCGCGGACAGGAAAGCTGCGGAATTGTAGTCAATGATCGCGGAGTATTCTCGTATTCAAAAGATATGGGATTAGTCTCAGAAGCTTTTAATACGCAAACATTGGACAGCTTCTCCGGCCAGATGGCTTGTGCACATGTGCGTTATTCGACGGCTGGTGCCAGTATTCGAGAGAATGCACAGCCCCTTGTAATGCGGTATGTGAAGGGAACTTTGGCAATTGCACACAACGGGACGCTGACAAACGCATATGAGCTTCAGCAGGATTTGGTGCAAAAGGGCTGCATTTTTCAGACAACAATCGACAGCGAAGTGATTGCATACCTGATTGCGCAGGAACGTGTAAACTGCGGTTCTATCGAAGAGGCAGTTCATCGTGCATTACCAAAGATTCAAGGGTCTTATTCATTGATTGTTATGAGCCCGCAAAAGTTGATTGCGGCTCGTGATCCTCATGGTTTCCGCCCGCTTGTTATCGGGAGAATCGGACATAAGACATATGTTTTTGCATCAGAAACTTGTGCCCTGGATGCAGTTGGAGCGGAATTTGTCCGTGATGTAGAACCCGGTGAGATTGTTATGGCGGATGCAAATGGGCTTAAGACAATTCACGATCCGGTCAATGTGAAAAAATCGCTTTGCGTATTTGAATATATTTATTTTGCGCGTCCGGACAGCGTAATCGATGGAATTAATGTTTATGAAGCGAGAAAACGTGCAGGACATCTGCTCTACCAGCAGAGCCCAGTGGATGCCGATATCGTAATCGGTGTTCCGGAATCGGGTATTGATGCAGCAATCGGTTATTCAGAGGCTTCTGGGATTCCTTATCAAAAGGGAATTGTTAAGAATAACTATATCGGCCGTACTTTTATTAAACCGACTCAGTTGGAACGGGAACGCAGCGTGCGGTTAAAGCTAAATTTGATTCCGGATGCTTTCCGCGGAAAAAGAGTTGTGATGTTGGATGATTCCATCGTGCGTGGAACTACCTGTGCTCATATTGTTACCATGCTGAAAAAGGCCGGCGCAAAAGAAGTGCATCTGCGAATCAGTTCGCCGCCGTTTTTATGGCCTTGCTATTACGGAACGGATATTCCGGATAAATCCAATCTGATTGCGTGTCACCATACGGTGGAAGAAATCGGAAAAATGAGCTTTGCGGATTCTATTGATTATCTGCATGTTGAAAATTTGCCGGCGATGCTCGGAATTAAAGATGGATTCTGCGATGCCTGCTTCTCAGGCCATTACCCGGCGCCGACTCCCGACTTTAATATAGCTGATAAAATGAACGATTATTGCAGGCCAATTCAGAAAATTAAGTGATTTGGAGGACTTCTTTTGAAAGATACCTATGAGTCTCCTTTATCTGCCCGTTATGCAGATAAAGAAATGAAATATTTGTTTTCTCCTGATAAAAAATTTCGTACATGGCGCCGTTTGTGGGTTGCACTCGCGGAGTCTGAGATGGAACTGGGACTTCCGGTTACACAGGAGCAGGTAGATGAACTGAAAGCCCATCAGGATGATATTAATTATGAGGTTGCCGAAGCCCGTGAAAAACTGGTGCGCCATGATGTGATGAGCCATGTTTATGCATATGGACAGCAGTGCCCGAAGGCAGAGCCGATTATCCATCTTGGGGCTACTTCCTGCTATGTAGGGGATAACACGGATTTGATTCTAATGACGGAAGCACTGAAAATTGTCCGGAATAAAGTTGTGGAAGTTCTGCGTGTCCTGCAGAATTTTGCCGACCGTTATAAGGATCTTCCGACACTGGCATTTACGCATTTTCAGCCGGCACAACCGACAACGGTCGGAAAACGCGCAACACTTTGGATGCAGGATTTGCTGCTGGATTTAGATGAAATTGAGTACCGCATCAGTAAGATGAAGCTTCTTGGCAGCAAAGGAACTACCGGTACACAGGCAAGCTTTTTGGAACTTTTTGATGGTGATCATGAAAAAGTAAAGGAACTGGATCGCAAAATTGCTGAGAAAATGGGATTTGCTGACGTTTATCCGGTTTCCGGACAGACCTATTCCAGAAAAGTGGATAGTCAGGTTTTGGCAGTCCTCTGCGGAATCGCACAGTCTGCTTCGAAATTTTCTAATGATATTCGTTTACTGCAGCATCTCAAAGAAGTAGAAGAGCCGTTTGAAAAGAATCAAATTGGATCTTCTGCGATGGCTTATAAGCGCAATCCAATGCGCAGTGAGCGGATTGCTTCTTTGTCCCGTTATGTAATGGTGGATAGCCTCAATCCCTGTATTACGGCAGCTACTCAATGGTTTGAGCGTACGTTGGACGATTCTGCTAATAAGCGGATTTCAGTTCCCGAAGCGTTCCTCGCTGTGGATGGAATTTTGAATCTTTACCGCAATGTTGCAGATGGCTTGGTGGTTTATCCGAAGGTGATCCACCAGCATCTGGAGAGGGAGCTGCCATTTATGGCGACCGAAAATATTATGATGGATGCCGTGAAGCGCGGAGCGGATCGTCAGGAACTGCATGAAAAGATTCGGGTCCATTCCATGGCAGCGAGCCGTGTTGTCAAAGAAGAGGGCGGAGAAAACGACCTGCTCTCAAGAATTGCTGCGGACCCGGCCTTTGGAGTTACAATGGAAGAACTAAAGAAAATTGTAAAGCCTGAAAAATATGTAGGCCGCGCGCCGGAACAAACAACTGAATTTTTAAACGAGACGGTTGCACCTGTTTTGCAGCGGTATCAAATGCTCAAAGATCAGGCGGAAGAGATTACCGTTTAAAAAGAAAAGTTATGAGCGAAAAGCGTGACCATTTTATGAATTTTCGGTTATAAGCTTTTCTTTTAGGTCATTTTATGCTAAACTGTATGGGTTGATACAGTTAAATTAAACAAATAAGGCTGTCTAAATCCAGCCGTAGGGCAGCCCAAAGAGTTCCCGTAGCGGCGCGGCGGAGTAGATGTTTATTTATGATTAAAGCAATTGTAGGAGCTAACTGGGGCGACGAAGGAAAAGGTAAAATTACGGATGTGGAAGCTGCCAATTCCGATATTGTCATTCGCTTTCAGGGAGGCGCAAATGCAGGTCATACCATTATCAATGATTATGGAAAATTTGCACTGCATCAGCTTCCTTCCGGTGTGTTCTACGATCATATTACAAATGTGATCGGCAACGGAGTCGCTTTAAGTCCGGAACGGTTTGTAAAAGAAATTGCAGATTTGGAGTCTCGCGGAGTGCCAAAGCCACACATTGTAGTTTCCAACCGGGCACAGGTCGTAATGCCGTATCATATTTTGCAGGATACTTATGAGGAAGCACGTCTTGCCGGAAAATCTTATGGTTCTACAAAGTCCGGAATTGCTCCGTTCTATTCGGACAAATTTGCAAAAATCGGATTTCAGATCGCAGAACTTTATGGAGACGAAGCATCTTTAAAAGATCGCATTGAACGGATCGTTGCAATTAAGAATGCACTTTTTAAGAATTTATATCACAAACCGGAACTGACAGTAGAAGAAGTTTATGGTCAACTGATGGAATATAAAGAAATGTTGAATCCCTATGTTGGAGATACATTTGAATTGCTGCATAAAGCGGTGGAAGAAAATAAAACAATTCTTTTGGAAGGCCAGCTTGGTTCTTTGAAAGATCCGGATTTCGGTATCTATCCGATGGTGACTTCTTCTAATACGCTGGCAGGATATGGAGCGATTGGTGCTGGACTTCCGCCTTATGAGATCAAAGATATCATTACGGTTGTCAAGGCTTATTCGAGCGCAGTAGGCGCAGGAGAATTTGTCAGTGAAATCTTTGGTGACGAAGCGGATGAATTGCGCCATAGAGGCGGCGACGGCGGAGAATTTGGTGCCACTACCGGCAGACCTCGTCGTGTCGGCTGGCTGGATTTGGTCGCAACGCGTTATGGCGTTCGTGCTCAGTATGCCACAGAAGTTGCGTTTACTGTTCTGGATGTTTTGGGGTATTTGGATGAAATCCCGGTTTGTGTTGCTTATGAGTTGGATGGAAAACAGATCGATTATTTCCCACCGACGGCACAGTTAAAACGCTGCAAGCCGGTAATTAAAAAGCTGCCGGGTTGGAAGTGTGATATCCGGGGAATTAAGAAGTATGAAGATTTGCCGGAGAATTGCCGCCGCTATATTGAATTTGCGGAAAAGGCTGTTGGGGTGCCATTTAAGATGATTTCCAACGGACCTTCGCGCAGCGATATTATCTATCGTTAATGTGATCAAAAGCTAGGCGTCAGCATCAGATGTTTAAAAGGTGCTGGCGCTGCTTTGGTTCTTAGAAGTGTTTTGAAAGGAGTGACCCTTATGTGTGGGATCGTCGGATATATTGGAGATGATCAGGCGACACCGATTTTGTTGACCGGTCTTGAAAAACTGGAATATCGCGGATATGATTCAGCAGGTGTTGCGGTTTATAATGGAACGCACCTTCAAGTTGCGAAAACAAAGGGGCGTTTAAAAGTATTAGAGGAACTGATTCATGATGGAGTTGATGTCCCCGGAACGGTGGGAATTGGTCATACTCGTTGGGCAACTCATGGAGCTCCCAGTAATGTGAATGCACATCCACAGGTCAGCGGCTCTGGAAAATTTGCGGTCGTTCATAATGGGATTATTGAAAATTACATTTCTTTAAAAGAGTTTCTGATCGAAAAAGGTGCTAAATTTGTTTCTGAGACAGATACAGAAGTGGTTGCACAGCTTTTAGAGTATTATTACGAGGGCAGTGTGATTGATGCTCTGATCAAAGTGCTGAATCGGATAGAAGGAGCATATGCGCTGGGGATTATTTGTGAAGATGATCCGGATCACCTTTATGCGGTGAGAAAAGATAGCCCTTTGATTATTGGCCTTGGAAATGGTGAGAATTATATCGCATCTGATGTACCGGCAATTCTCAACCGTACCAGAGAAATTAATCGTCTGGAGGAAAATGAAATTGCGGTTTTGTCCCGTCAGGGCGTAGAAGTTTATAATACCAATAAAGAGCGGATCCCCAAAAAAGCAGAACATATTGATTGGGATATTTCTGCTGCGGAAAAAGGTGGATATGAACACTTTATGGCAAAAGAGATTATGGAACAGCCAAAAGCGATTCGTGATACCGTTAAGCCCCGTATTAAAGAGGGGAAAATCGTTTTGGACGATGTAAAGCTTACCAAAAAGCAGCTGGAAGAATTTGATCGAATTTTTATCGTTGCATGTGGAACTGCATATCATGTGGGCGTTGTTGCAAAGTATATCATGGAAAAGCATTTGCGTAAGCCGGTAGAGGTAGATGTCGCTTCCGAGTTTCGTTATCGTACTCCGCTGATTGATGATAAGACTTTAGTCTTGGTGATTAGTCAGTCCGGCGAGACGGCAGATACGTTGGCTGCTTTGAGAGAGTCTAAAAAGTTAGGTGCCCGCACAATTTCCATTGTCAATGTAGTTGGCTCCTCCATTGCAAACGAGTCGGATGATGTACTTTATACTTGGGCAGGTCCGGAAATTGCAGTTGCTTCCACTAAGGCATATAGTACGCAGCTTGCCATGATTTATATGTTGACTATTTATATGGGCGATCTTTTAGGAACGATCGACGCTGTTCATTATCAATATTATATCAACGAGCTCAAGGCGCTCCCTGAAAAAGTTCAGCAAATTTTGGAGCAAAAGAGCAAAATACAGTATCTTGCGAGTCGTGAATTCAATTCCAAGAATGTCTTCTTTATTGGCAGAAATCTTGATTATGCAATGAGTCTGGAAGGCAGCTTAAAACTGAAGGAAATTTCTTATATCCATTCTGAAGCATATGCGGCCGGTGAGCTGAAGCATGGTCCAATCAGCTTGATTGAAGATGGGACACTTGTTATTGCATTGGCAACGCAGAATATTCTTTTTGACAAACTGATGAGCAATGTAAAAGAGGTAAAAGCCCGCGGAGCTGTTGTGTGGGGATTGACTATAGAAGCAAATAAAGAGCGGATTAAGAAGGAACAGGTAGATTATGAATTTTGTGTCCCACAGGCCTGTGATATGATGCTGCCGTCGTTGGCGGTGATTCCTCTGCAGCTTTTCGCTTATTATGTAGCATCTTTAAAAGGCTGTGACATTGATAAACCAAGGAATCTTGCAAAATCTGTAACGGTTGAATAAATTCCGACCGCTTGAAAGTTCGTCGGATTTCCGATGGGGGAAAAATAGATGTTAAGAAAAGAAAAAATTCTGGTTTTGGATTTTGGCGGTCAGTATTGTCAGCTGATTGCCCGACGTGTTCGTGAATGTAATGTGTATTGTGAGATAAAATCTTATAAGACCTCACTTAAAACGATTCAAGAAGCAGGGTATTGCGGAATCATTTTTACTGGAGGTGCCAACAGTGTTTATGGCGAAGATTCTCCCTCTTGTGATCCTCAGATTTTTCAACTGGGAATTCCAGTTTTAGGAATCTGCTACGGAGCTCAGTTAATGGCCTACTTGCTTGGCGGAAAAGTCTGCAAGAGTGAAGTACGTGAATATGGTCATACCGAATTTACGCATGAAAAAAGCACTGTTCTTTTCCGTGATGTTCCTGAAAAATCGGTTTGCTGGATGAGTCATACCGATTATATTGCTGCAGTGCCGAAAGGATTTTCTGTTACAGCGAAAAGTGTACATTGCCCGGTAGCGGCGATGGAAGAGCCGGAAAAGAATCTTTATGCGGTTCAGATGCATCCGGAAGTGCAGCACACCGAATATGGACAGCAGATTTTGAAAAATTTCCTTTATGGAGTGTGTAAGTGCAATGGCGATTGGGTGATGAGCTCTTTTGTCGAAGAAGCAGTTGCTTCCATTCGTGCGCAAGTAGGGGATAAGAAAGTTGTCTGCGGACTTTCCGGTGGAGTAGATAGCAGTGTTGCCGCAGTTTTGGTACACAAAGCAATCGGAAAGAATTTGACTTGCATTTTTGTGGATCACGGAATGATGCGGAAAAATGAAGGCGATGAGGTTGAACAGGTTTTTCGCAAGCAATTTGACATCAATTTAATTCGTGTGAATGCTGGAGAACAGTTTTTAAGTCGTCTTAAAGGGGTCACGGAGCCGGAAAAAAAGCGAAAAATTATCGGAGAAGGTTTTATTCGTGTTTTCGAAGAGGAAGCTAAAAAACTTGGGAAAGTCGAATTCCTCTGTCAGGGAACGATTTATCCCGATGTTGTAGAAAGTGGAACCGGAAACGCAGCAGTCATTAAGAGTCATCATAATGTAGGTGGCCTTCCAAAAGATGTCGGGTTCGAAGGACTGGTTGAACCTCTGCGTGATCTATTTAAAGACGAGGTACGCAAAGTTGGTACAGAACTTGGAATTCCGGATTTTCTCGTTTGGCGGCAGCCATTCCCGGGACCAGGGCTTGGAATTCGAATTCTCGGAGAAGTTACAGAAGAAAAGGTGAAGCTTTTGCAGGAAGCAGACGCAATTTTTCGGGAAGAAATCGCAAATGCGGGGCTTGACCGGTCGATCAATCAGTATTTTGCAGTTCTTACCGGTATCCGTAGTGTAGGCGTTATGGGAGATGGAAGAACTTATTCCAATACGATTGCATTGCGGGGAGTAACGACTTCTGACTTCATGACCGCAGAGTGGGCACGAATTCCGTACGATCTTCTAGAAAAGGTTTCCAGTAGAATTATTAATGAAGTACCAAATGTGAATCGTATCGTCTACGATATTACTTCAAAGCCGCCCGCTACCATCGAGTGGGAATGATTTGAGAGAGCCGACAAAGCCAGTAGTTATGCGGGCTTGCTAGCTATCATAGTTCCCAATGGCAACGTTTTGGCAACACTGATTCCAAGATTCATAAAAAGAGCTAACTGATTTTAACCGATCAGTTAGCTCTTTTTTTGTACGAAGCTAAAATTTTGAAAGTTTAATTCTCAGCATGTACTGCTTTATCAAGAAAGAAGTCGGCATCGCTTGGACGTAGATCCCAGTATTTGATTAATAGTTCCTTGATTTTTTCTCTTTCCACTTTTGCTTCCAACATCGCAGATGCTGCTTTTAATATGTTTTTACCTGTGGATTCAAATATACCTTCATCAATTTGTCCTTGGCGAACCGCTCGATTATGAGCCTGAAATTCTTGTAACCAATTTGCCATATGAGCCTCCTTAATTAGTCTTTTTTCTCTTCATTGAATGTCTCCACCAGCATATTGCTTAGTTCCTGAGACGGAACAACTTTATGCCAATGCCCGGAGGTATCAAATTCAGGATAGTGATAACGCCACTTATCATATTCCTCTTTGGTGATTTCTCCGTTTCTCAGCTTTTCCGCCTGCTTTTGCCACGCATTGAGCATATCAAACATATTGACGTAATTTACGCCCGTTGACTTGTCGAGGGTCAGACACAATTCACCGTCAATCCGATTGATCTTGAGACCGTACAAATCTTCTATTGTGAAAAGAGTGTGCATCAGACCAATGTATGAATCAATTTCAGGGACATTTAAAGCTCGCGGCGACACATCCAGTGCCTCGGCTAGGGCATTGACAAGATTCTCTTTTGGCGTTCTGGTGCCGGATTCGTATTGCGCCATGCGCACATCGGCGCTCCTTTTATCTAGGCCGACTTTCATCCCCAGCATTTTCTGCGTCATTCCGCGAAGGTTTCGGATAAATCGAATTCGTTCACCGATAGCCATAACCGTCTATCCCCTGTTCTGTGTAAGATTGAACCTGTGAATTCATTATAGCTTATTTGTTTAAGAATCGTCAAGATAAATTAAACAAAAAAGCTAAATATTCTGGAGGTAAAGTCATTGACACAAGCATATATGCTTAGTATAATAAAAATAGTTAAGCAAAATAGTTTAATTATTGAAAAATTAATGATCGTCCAAACAGATACCTTTCGGGGAAGCAGGCCAAGACCTTTTGATGACATAAGCGAGCCTGCCAAGGAGGAAAAAACGGCACAGCGCCCAACAAGGTTGCCTGCCAGGAAAATGCGCGGGGAGAACGACGTAACTTAGGAAACGAAAGGAGAGGCTTTTATGAGCAATTTCTTTATGGGAGTGGACGAGGTGGCAACGGAGCTGGAGGTGTCGAAATCCTTTGCCTACAAAATTATGCGTGAACTCAATGTCGAGCTGAAAAAGAAGGGGTATCTGACCGTTTCCGGCAAAGTCAGCCGAAAGTATTTTTTGGAAAAGCTGTGCTACGGTGAATCCAAAAACCAAAAGGAGTGATACAGGTGGCTGCTTATAAAGAGCCCCAAACAAGCACATGGCGTATTGTTTACCGCTATACCAACTGGAAAGGAGAACGGAAACAGACCCAGAAACGTGGGTTCCCAACCAAAAGAGAGGCCCTTGCGTGGGAACGCGAACAGCTCCAGAAGGTTAAAGCCGATCTGGACATGACATTTGAAAGTTTCGTGACGGTTTACACAGAGGATATGCAAAACCGGATGAAGGAAAATACCTGGGCAACCAAGGAACATATCATCCGTACAAAACTGGTTCCATTCTTCGGGAAGCGGAAAATGAGTGAAATCCAGCCGAAAGAAATTATCGCCTAGCAAAATACCATGATCCGATATCGGGACGAGCATGGCAAGCCTTATTCGCCGGTTTATCTGAAAACACTCCACAATCAGCTCAGCTGCCTTTTCAATCATGCGGTGAAATATTACGGGCTTTCTCAAAATCCGGCAGCCAAGGTTGGGAACATGGGTAAGGCGAAAAACCGGGAAATGCAGTTCTGGACAAAAGACGAATATCTGAAATTTGCCGATGCCATGATGGAAAAGCCAATGTCTTACTATGCGTTTGAAATGCTGTACTGGTGCGGAATCCGGGAAGGTGAGCTGCTGGCTTTGACACCCGCCGACTTCGATTTCAAGAAGAATATGCTTTCCATCACAAAATCCTATCAGCGGCTGAAGGGCAAGGACTTGATTACGACGCCGAAGACGCCGAAAAGCAACCGGGTGATTAAGATGCCACAGTTTTTGAGTAATGAAATGCAGGATTTTTGCAAGACTTTATATGGGATTCAGCCGACAGACCGGATTTTTACCGTCACGAAATATTACCTTCATCATGAAATGAAACGGGGCGCGGAGGCTGCCGGAGTAAAACGTATCCGAATCCACGATTTGAGACATTCACACGTATCATTATTGATTGAAATGGGATTTTCCGCTGTTGCTATCGCCGATCGGCTCGGCCATGAGAGTATTGAAATTACATATAATTACGCCCATCTGTTTCCATCCGAGCAGAAAGAAATGGCGGATAAGCTGGATATTGAGCGTACTGGAAGGAGTGCTAAAGATGTCCCTGAAAAATCGTGATGAAAAGGGTCGCTGGAGAAATAAGACCGTGGCGTTTAGGGTTTCGCCGGAGGAGGACGAGCAGATTGAAATAGATGTCCGACTTTCCGGCCTAACCAAACAGGACTATATCATCCGGCGGCTGCAAAACCGCGATGTTGTGGTAGTTGGAAACCCGAGAGTTTATAAGGCGCTACGCAATCAGCTCGCCGCTACGCTTGCAGAATTACAGCGCATTGATTCCGGCAACTCGGTAGATGATGAGTTGCTTGAAACCATCAAGCTCATCGTCGTTACAATGAATGGCATGAAGGAGGAATGCAAATGATCCAAGCCAAAGAGAAAACGACCGCCCTTATCTCGCCTGTTGGCGCAGGCGAGGGACAGCCGTTCCAGAAAAACATTGTTTCAAGTATATCAGATAGGCCGGAGAAAAGCAATGATCCGGATGATAGTTTTCTGGCGATGCAGCGCGAAATGTACCGAATGTCCGACCCAACCTATCTGCGCACCGTCACCATGAATGAGCTTTATGAAACGGTATATCCGAGCAGGCCGCCGCTGATTAACGGACTGCTCTATCCGGGCACATACCTGTTTGTGGGCGCGCCGAAACTCGGCAAGAGTTTTTTTATGGCACAGCTTGCTTACCACATCAGCACGGGACTTCCGCTCTGGAATTTTACCGTTAAACAGGGCACGGTGCTATATCTGGCGCTTGAGGATGATTATAAACGGCTGCAGGAGCGTTTGTTCCGGATGTTCGGCACAGACAGCGCGGAGAATCTCTACTTTTCCATTTCCGCCAAGCAGCTCGGAAACGGTCTGGAAGAACAGCTTCAGAGATTCACACAAGAGCACGCCGGGACGAATCTGATTATTATTGACACGTTACAGAAAATCCGGGAGATTTGCGGAGATTCTTATAGCTACGCGAACGACTATGAAATTATCACGAGGTTGAAACAGTTTGCAAACGATTCCGGCATTTGCCTGCTGTTAGTACACCATACCCGGAAGCAGCGGGCAGATGATCAATTCGATATGATTTCCGGCACCAATGGCTTGCTTGGCGCGGCAGACGGTGCTTTTCTATTGCAAAAGGAAAAGCGCACGAGTAACGACGCAACGCTGGATATATCCGGACGTGACCAGCAGGATCAGCGTCTGTATCTTAAACGTGATCCGGAGACGTTGGCATGGCTACTGGAAAAAGCCGAAACGGAATTGTGGCGGGAACCGCCCGATCCCATACTGGAAGCAGTAGCTTCAGTTGTTTCGGAAGCACAGCCGGTCTGGAATGGGTGTCCAACCGAGCTTGTCAATCGGCTTGGTCTGGATATGAAACCGAATGCGTTGACCTTACGTCTGAATGTGAAAGCCGAGCGGTTGCTCCAAGAGCATGGAATTCGTTATGAAAGTAGCCGGACCCATTCAGGCCGAAATATTTGTCTTACATTAGAAATAAGATAAAGCGTGACGATGGTGACGGCCGTGACGGTATTACATATAGCGGGCCCGGTATTCCAAACATCGACACCATCGTCACGGCCGTCACGGAAAGTTTGGGGTGAGTGCAGGGTGCTCTTTTCAAAGGGCATCCCTGCTGGGGCGCTGTCCGTAGACAGCGGGGCAAAGCCCCAGCCGCCATAGGCGGCTTTCCACCCCGTAGGGCGCAAAGGCACTTTTGATGCGAAGTGTCAAAAGTGCCTTTGCGTTACTTTTGTCAAAAGTAACAAAACCCCGTATTCGCCAAATACTAGCCGACGAAAGAAAGGAGAGCCCATGAAGCGGACAATCAGCGTCATGATTGGAAAAGGATGCCTGAATCATAACGAACGAAAATTTCATGCAAAAAACACCGATCCAGAACGCACCTATCTGAACCAAACATATTGCAATGAACGAATTCAGAACGTTTATCATGAACTGTTTGACGATGCGGTAAAGCACTACAACGCCAAACAAAAACGGAGTGATCGCTGTATTTCCGATTATTATCGAAAAATCCGCACGGGCAAGCAGGAAAAGCCCTTTCATGAAGTCATCATCCAGATTGGAAATAAGGATGATACCGGCGTCCTAACAGAGAACGGCAAGATTTCCGTTGATACCCTGAATGAATATATGAAAAACTTTCAGAAAAGAAATCCGTATCTCCGGGTCTTTTCCGCTCATTTGCATATGGATGAGGCGACACCGCATTTACATATCGATTTTGTTCCGTTTACCACCGGCAGCAAGCGTGGCCTGGACACGCGGGTGTCACTGAAACAAGCGCTGGCGGCACAGGGCTTCAAAGGAGGCAGCCGGCAGAATACGGAGTGGAATCAGTGGGTTGATGCTGAAAAGCAACAATTGGCTCTTGTCATGGAGCGTCATGGTATCGAGTGGGGAAAGCTCGGAACGCATGAAAAGCACCTGAGCGTATTGAATTATGAAAAGCAGGAACGGGAAAAAGAGGTTGCTCGTTTGGATGTGCAAATTGAAAAGCAGTTTACCGATTTACAGCAGTTGGATACCAAACAGAAAAGCCTGCAAGCCGGTATTGGACAGACGGAAAAATCGCTGGAAGTTGCACAGAAAAAACTGAGCCGCCTTCAAAAGCAGGAATCGCTGGTGCATCTCAATGTAGACCGATATGATACAGAAGCAAAATGGCAGCTTCCCGAGCCGGGAGCGTTGATGTCGGCCAGAAGCTACAAGAACAAAATTGTTGAGCCGTTTATTGCCAAACTGAAAGACGTAATTCGGAGTATCGTGGCGCAATATCTGCGGCTGAAAGGAAAGACGGACGATCTGGAAAATCAGCTTTCCAGCGCATATGACCGCCTTAGTACCTTGAATTCCTCGTTTGATCGCATGGCAGAGGAAACACTGACTCTCCGTCGGACTCTTGTGGATTACAAACGGATTCGGCAGGCATTGGGGGAGCAGCAGGCAGATCGGCTGTTGGAACAGGCAAAAACGGAAGAACGGAGCAGAAAGTGTAACTTGAAATCTAGAAATGGGGTTGAGAGGTAACAAGAAAAAATGCCGTATTTCATCTAAAAACGCAGATATAAGAAAGCCGCCAGTTACTTGGCAGCTTTTGGCGTATCTGACGGAGTTTTAATCAAGTGAATTGGCTCTTCATTGTTGTTTATGTACGTATCTTCTCCTTTTTGCTGAGCTGCCTTCAATATTTCAATAGCATCAGTCACAGAATTAAAGAGTGAAAAATACATAGATTTGTAGTCGGGCATTATATCACCTTGCTGCTCTAATATTAGAGCAATTATAGCATATAATTTTTCTATAATCAATATGTAAATGCTCCAAATTTGGAACACAGCGGTGATATGATGAGTCAAAATATTAAAGCAGACAAAACCATCGGCGAAAATATTCGCAAATGGAGAAGTGCCAAGGGTATGACGCAAGAGCAGCTTTCTGCTCAATTACAGGTACGCGGTTGCGATATATCGAGGGGGACTTTGGCGAAAATTGAGGCCGGTATAAGACATATTTCTGTAGAAGAGCTGAATGCAATCAAAGCTGTACTTGATATTGCATACGACGATTTTTTTTCACAAGGATAATGATGCTTTATTGAAGAATTGTCGCAACTGGAATATAATTGTATTCGGATTTCCATTTTTCGACAAGCTATTACTGCGATATTGCTTTCATGAAAACTGGGTTTATGATTAAAAGAACAGGAGATTTCTATACATGATCACAGGCGAAGTAAAAAATAAAGTCGACAAACTCTGGGAGATGTTCTGGACCGGAGGCCTTACCAATCCTCTGGACGTTATTGAACAGATTACATACCTTATGTTTATCCGTGACCTTGACCAAACCGATAATTCCCGGCAGAAGGAAAGCGTCATGCTGGGGCTTCCCTATACAAGCATATTCAAGGGGAAAGAGCATTTGAAATGGTCCTCCCTGCGGGACAAGCCTGCTGAAACCATGTACCAAACCATGCAGGGTGAAGTGTTCCCGTTTATCAAAAATCTGCATGAGGATCAGAACAGCACCTATGCAAAATATATGGACGACGCCATTTTCAAGGTGCCCACCCCTCAGCTTTTGGAGAAAATCGTTACCTCGCTGGATGAACTGTATGACCTTATTGATAAACTGCCCGACAAACGTGATGCACGGGGAGACCTGTACGAATATATGCTCTCCAAGTTGTCAACTGCCGGCACAAACGGCCAGTTCCGCACGCCCCGGCACATTATCCGCATGATGGTGGAACTTCTGGATCTGAAACCGGACGATTTTATTTGCGACCCGGCCTGCGGTACCAGCGGTTTTTTGGTGGCGGCGGGAGAATATTTGAAGGAACACTATCTCAACGAAATTTTCTACAACAAGGATGTCAAGGCTCATTACGATAACGAGATGTTTACCGGTTATGACATGGATCGGACCATGTTGCGCATCGGTGCCATGAACATGATGACCCATGGCGTACAGAACCCCAGCATCGTTTATAAGGACAGTCTTTCCGACCAGAACACCGATGCGGGCAAATACACCAAAATTTTGACCAACCCACCCTTTAAGGGCAGTTTGGATTATGATATTGTGGCCACCGATCTCACCAAGGTGGTAAAGACCAAAAAGACGGAACTGCTGTTTCTGGCCCTGATTCTGCGGATGCTGAAAAACGGTGGTCGCTGCGCTTCTATTGTGCCGGACGGTGTGCTGTTCGGCTCTTCTACGGCGCACAAGGCCATTCGCCGTGAGATTGTGGAAAGCAATCGACTGGAGGCGGTGATCTCCATGCCCTCCGGCGTGTTCAAGCCCTATGCAGGTGTGAGCACCGCCGTATTGGTGTTCACCAAGACCGGCGCGGGCGGCACTGACAAGGTGTGGTTTTACGACATGCAGTCCGACGGCTACAGCCTGGACGACAAGCGTACCCCATTGGAGCAGAGCGATATTCCTGATATTGTGGCACGTTTTCATAAGCTTTCGGGGGAAGAAGGCCGGGCGCGTACCGATCAGAGCTTTCTGGTACCCAAGGATGAGATTGTGGGCAACGATTACGATCTTTCCATCAACAAATATAAACAGAGCGCCTACAAGGAAGAAGAATACCCTCACCCGCTGGAGATTTTGACGGAGATCAATGAGCTGGAAATGGACATTACCGCCGGGTTGGCAGAGCTGGGGGAAATACTCCATGGGTAAATGGGAAAAGGTGCGCTTAGGGGATGTATGCATAATAGAAAGAGGTGGCTCGCCTAGACCAATTGATAACTATCTAACCGACAATGAAGATGGAGTCAACTGGATTAAAATAGGAGATACAGAGCCGAATAGCATGTATATCACCAAAACAAAAGAAAAAATAATAGCCGAGGGAGTTAAAAAGTCAAGGCGAGTATATAGTGGGGATTTTCTTCTTTCTAATTCAATGAGTTTTGGAAGACCATATATACTTAAAATTGATGGATGCATACATGATGGATGGCTTTTAATAAGAGACGAGAAAAATATTTTTGATAAAAGATTTTTATATTACTATCTTAGTTCAGATGCAATATATTTTAAATTTAAGGGACTAGCTGTTGGTGGTGTTGTAAACAACCTGAATAGCTCGATGGTAAGGAATGTAAAAGTTCCCCTGCCGCCGCTAGATGTCCAGCAAAATATTGCCGATGTACTAGACAAAGCGTCCGCACTTATCGAGCTGCGCAAGACCCAAAAGGATAAGCTGGATTTGATCATTAAATCACAATTTATTGAGATGTTTGGCGATCCGGTAACAAATGCAAAGGGATGGGAAACGGTATCGCTAAACAGTATTTGTGATGGCATTGGCGATGGTTTACATGGCACACCAAATTATCAAGTGGATGGAGAGTTTCCTTTCATTAATGGCAATAACTTAATTGATGGCAAGATTGTAATCACGCCAGCCACTAAGAGTATTAATATATCCGAATATGAAAAGTATTATATTGAGATAAGCAATAATGCAATTCTTGTTTCAATTAATGGTACTTTGGGCAAATTGGCTTTTTATCACGGCGAAAAGATTGTTTTAGGGAAAAGCGCCTGCTATTGTAATTTGAAACCAAATATGAATAAATGTTTCATATACGGGCTTATGAAAAGTAATGGCTTTCAAAGGTTCCTCGAAAGTAGTTCAACTAAAAGTACAATTAAAAATGTTGGACTGAAAGCAATGAGAGAGTTTCAAGTAATTAAACCACCTATCTTTCTTCAGAATGAATTCGCCGCTTTTGTTGGGCAGGTGGATAAAAACAAAAAACTTCTTCAGCAATCCCTTTCTAAGCTCGAGCTCAATTATAAATCCCTGATGCAAAAATGCTTCCGGGGAGAGATATTCTGACATCAAACGGTGAGGTGACATTTCATGCATACCAACTTTGACTTCCTGCTGAACGATCCGCAGTTTGAGCCTTTTGCCGAGGCCGCAGTCTCGGCGGAAAAGGTGCTGCCCATTTCGCCTGCCCTGTGTGCCACCGCGTGCCGCACAGCGTTGGAGTTTGCGGTCAAGTGGGTCTACAGCGTGGATAAATCCCTCACCAAGCCCTACGAAGACAAACTGGTCACCCTTATGAGCACCGAGGATTTCAAAGATCTGCTGCCCGTGGGTATGATACCGAAGCTGAATTACCTGCGCAAGGTGGGCAATAATGCTACGCACAACGCCAAAGGCGTCAGCCGCGATCAGGCGGTGCTGGCGCTGCAGAATCTGCACAGCTTCATGGATTTCGTCGCCTATTGCTATGGTGCAAACTACACCGAGGTCGCTTTTGACAAGACGCTGCTGGAAGCCAAACCGCAGCCGGTCCCCGTGCCCGTAACGCCACCGGCTGCCGAAGAAGTGGATTTCCAGACCCTGCTGGACGAAAACTTCCCCAAGCGGGAGAAGCTTACCGCCAAGCGCGTGAATCAACTCAAACAAGGCTATACCGTCAAGCCTATGGATATGACGGAAGCGGATACCCGCAAGGCCTATATCGATGTGATGCTGCAGGACGCCGGTTGGCAGCGTGGAGCCCATTGGATTGACGAATATCCCATCGAGGAGATGCCCAACAAATCCGGGAAGGGCGCGGCTGATTATGTCCTTTTCGGCGACAACGGTCTGCCGCTCGCCGTCATTGAGGCCAAACGCACCAGCGTCAATGTGGAAAAGGGCCGTCAACAGGCAGTGCTTTACGCCGATTATCTCGAAAAGAAATATAGGCAGCGGCCTGTCATCTTTATGACCAACGGTTACGATACGCGTATATGGAACGATAAATACTATCCTGAGCGGCCGATATCCGGCATTTACTCCAAGCGCGATCTTGAAAAAGAGTTCAACAAAATTCAAAGCCGCACCGCACTCAAGGCCGTGCGGGTCAATGACGAGATTGCCAACCGCTATTATCAGAAGGAAGCCATTCAGGCGGTGTGCGATGCATTTGATGCGCGTAACCGTCGTAAAGCACTTCTGGTAATGGCCACCGGCAGCGGCAAAACGAGAACAGTTATTGCGCTTGCGGATGTGCTGATTCGCCATGGCTGGGTTAAGAATCTGTTGTTCCTGGCCGATCGCAGCGCTCTTGTTACTCAGGCGAAGCGGGCTTTTCACAACCTGATGCCCAATCTTTCTCTTTGCAACCTTACCGAAGGCAAGGAGGAGGCCAGCGCCCGCGCGGTGTTTTCCACTTATCAGACCATGATGAACTGCATTGACGCCACCCGTGACGAGCAGGGCGACAGGCTCTTTACGCCGGGCCATTTTGATCTGATTGTTGTCGATGAGGCCCATCGCAGTATCTATAATAAATACAAAGATATCTTTACATATTTTGATGCCCTGCTGGTGGGGCTGACGGCAACGCCCAAGGATGAAATTGATAAAAACACCTATGGAATTTTTGACTTGGAATCAGGTGTGCCTACCTACGGGTACGAACTTTCGCATGCGGTGCAGGACGGTTATCTGGTGAACTTTGTATCCATCGAAACAGAGCTTAAATTCATGACTAAGGGTATTACCTTTGAGGAGCTTTCGCCGGAAGAGCAGGAGGAGTATGAAAACACGTTTGCCGATGAGGACGGAAATCTGCCTGCTTCTATCGATTCCAGCGCCCTGAACGAATGGATTTTCAACAGCGATACCATTAAAAAAGCCCTGCACGTCCTGATGCAAAACGGCCAACGAGTGGAGTTCGGTGAAAAAATCGGCAAGACCATCATCTTCGCCAAAAACCACAATCATGCCGAGAAAATTCTCGAAGTCTGGAATCAGGAATTTCCCGATTACCCCAGCCACTACGCGCGGGTGATCGACAACTATACAAATTATGCTCAGAGCATCATCGACGACTTTTCGGATAAGACTAAGTTGCCGCAGATTGCGATCTCTGTTGATATGCTGGACACCGGCATCGACGTTCCAGAAATCCTCAACCTGGTATTTTTCAAAAAAGTAATGAGCCGGGCAAAATTCTGGCAGATGATAGGCCGCGGCACCCGTACCTGCACGGAGCTGATCGACGGCACAGATAAACAGCAGTTTTATATTTTCGACCTGTGCCGGAATTTTGAATTCTTTCGCATGCACGCCAAAGGTCGCGAGGCTGGAACTGTCAGTACGCTTCAGGAACGGACCTTCAACACGAAGACTGAAATGGCGTACAAAATGCAGGAGCTTGCGTTCCAGACGGATATGCTCAAAACATACCGTAAAGAGCTTGTACAAGATTTGGTTGCGCAGGTCAAAGCATTGCCGAGAGAAAGTTTTGCGGTGAAGCAGCATCTGCGCATCATTGATAAATACCAGACAGAAAATGATTTTGACACACTGACCTATGAAAACACTTTACAGATAGCAGAACATATTGCGCCGCTTGTCCTGCCCACCGGTGATGACATTTCAGCGGCACGGTTTGACATGTTGATTTATCAGATTGAGCTTGCAATGATGACTGAAAAGACTTGCACACGGGCGAAAAACGATGTGGTCCGTAAAGCGTCCGCGCTAGCAAAATACGGGACGATTCCGGCTGTCGCAAAGCAGCAGGAGTTAATCGGGCAGATTATCCATAACGATTTTCTGGAACGTGCAGGCATTTCGGATTATGAGGAGATCCGCAAAAATCTGCGGGATCTGATCAAATTTATCCCAGATGATGAGCGCGTTCGCTACGACACCAACTTTACCGACGATATCCTGTCTATGGAATGGAACAAGTCGCAACTGGATAATGACGATCTGGCTAACTACAAGAAAAAGGTCAATTATTATATCCTTCAGCATCAGAATGTCCCGGCTATTGCAAAACTCAAGGGAAATCAGCCTTTAACTTCGGAGGATGTGCAGTCGCTGGAAAGCATCCTGTGGGAAGAATTGGGCACGAAGGAACAATATGATGCTCAGTATGGCAAAACTCCGCTAGGCGAGCTGGTACGCTCCATTGTGGGACTTAGCCAGCAGGCAGCCAACGAAGCTTTTTCCCGCTTCCTGAATAATGCCGGACTTGACAGCCAGCAGATGTACTTTGTTCGGAAGGTCGTCAATTATATCGTTAAAAACGGCATGATGAAAGACCTATCGGTGTTGCAGGAAAGCCCCTTCACCGATATGGGCAGTGTCAGCGAATTGTTTGACGACGTAACGGTATTTATGGACTTGCGATCGGTGATCGAAAATATAAACCATAATGCAATGGTGGCATAGTTAAACAATGCAAACATTGATGCAGTAGTGGATGTGAGGAATAAACATGAATGAATCTAAAGAATTTGAATCTGCTGATGAGACCCTTCCTGTAAATTTGCGTCCTCATCAGGAACAAGCCATAAATACTGCGTATAGACTTTTAGTCGATGGCCAGACAAAAGTTCTTTTACAATTAGCCACTGGTTCAGGGAAAACCGCGGTTTTAGTAGAGTTAGCAAATCGCCTTTTGAAAAGTAATATTATTCATAGTGCATTAATTCTGACAAGTACACGTATGATGGCAGAACAAATTGCATCTGATTTTTTTAAATCAACAACACACTTTGTTGTAGGAAAAGTAAGTCGGTCTGAGAACAATTCAATTACGATTCTTACATATTCTAAGCTTCGTACGCAGGCAACAATTACTTCTGATATTAAATATGATTTGATAATATGTGATGATGCACAATATACAAAAAATAATATTATTGAACATTTATTGCAATCTCTATCGACCAAGTTTGTGGGCATCATATCTCCTAATTTATCTAGCAAGGAAAATCAAGGGTGGTTCAAAAATACTCCCCCGGCTTTTACATATTCAACTATAGATAGTAGAATAGATGGCTATCGGAATATTATACTACGGCCGCAAGAATATGGATTGGCAGTAGAAGATTTTTTGGGTCGACTTTTGCAACAGTATGGCTATAATGTCATAAAAGAAGCAAGAATAAGAGCAAATACAAAAGTTATCTATCCGGATTTACTAGTACAATCTAATGAACAAAAAATCGTTTTTGAGATCAAAGCATATAGAAATAGATTTGTTTCCAAAGGGACAATCGATACTGCGGTAAATCAAATTCTGAATTATAAAAATATACTTGAAACTAATGAAAATATTGAAACTTCTCGAGAAAGTATTTTCTGTCTTGTCCTTTTATGCGAAATTGATCATCGGCAGAAAGAACAATTTTTTAAGCAATATGGAATTACCATTTGGGACATTGCTAATCTATTGTTTGTTTGCAAGGAAAATAATGATTTTACAAAAGTTCTTAATGATCTTTTATATTTTCCAATTACAGATGTTGTTCCAGAAAAGCCATATGGATGGATACCAAAACAGTTAAAATTAGTTTCTGAATCTACAGAGCCATCACAGAATATAGCCGAATCACTTGAGGAACGATTACGTGCGTGCAAGCCAGGAAAAGAAAAGAAGGCATCTGAAGAATACGAATGTATATGTACAGATATTATTCGATTCCTTTTTGAAAATGAATTCACTCAAAGTTCAGATCAGCATAAGACTGGCGACGATTTGTTCAGAATGGATTTATTATGTGGGATAAAAGGTACATCAGCATTTTGGGAATTGCTAATTAGGCATTATAATACCCGCTTTGTAGTATTTGAATATAAAAATTATTCTACTTTACTTCCTCAAAATCTAATCTATGTAACGGAGAAATATTTATTTAATGCAGCGCTTAGAAATGTGGCAATAATAATATCTCGCAAAGGATTTTCAAAAAATGCTCAAATTGCGGCGTTGGGATGCTTAAAAGAAAGTAGCAAACTAATAATTGACCTGACGGATGAAGATCTAATACAAATGCTCCATAAAAAGATTGATGGAGAAGAAGCATCTGACTTTCTGCTTTGGAAATTGGAATGTTTATTAATGTCGGTTGGGAAATAACCAAATGCCATTGATCGGAAAGTAAAAGCGTTGGGTTAAGATATGGTTTATAGCTTTGTAAGTCTTGTGCTCATAGTACTTTTATGATATTATTTTGATACTAAAAAGTTTGGAAGCCATATATAAACACAGGTAATAGAGCAAAAAGCTCCATAAAACACTTAATACTAAACGATATTGTTTTGGAAAAGAAGAAAATTCTGAGCTTTGATGTGCTTTATTTTATCTTTTTTTAATGGCACTAAGCGGCAACATTTTGGCAACCGGAAATCAGGAAGCCCTTCCTATATGAATATCTGATGGAATCAGAATACGAGAAGCCATACATATTAAACAAAATTGTTTAAGTTTCGTTCAAAGTGAGCGAGTGGGAATAAATAAGTAAATACCATAGATTCATATAAAAACAGCGGCATTCCTCTAATCAGAAATGCCGCTGTTTTATGTTTTGTAATTTTTAGTCTTCGAGTTTCTCTGGAGAAATTTTAACATAGCTTCTTTTATCAAAAAATTGTTTCGTCTCTTTTACAACAACACCGCTTAAAGCAAAGATGGCGATCATATTTGGAATTGCCATTAGACCGTTAAAAATATCTGCAATGGTCCATACTGCCTGGACAGTCATATAGGGTCCAATGAAAACTGCTAGAATATAAAGCCAGCGATAAACAAGGACTGTTTTCATCTTTCCACCGGTCAAATATTCGAGGCAGCGTTCAGAATAATAATCCCATCCAAGAATTGTAGTAAATGCAAAGAAAATAAGACACAGCATCAATAGGAAAGAAGAGATAATAGTCGGGAATGGAAGCCCTTGATTAAAGGCATAGTTTGTAATCTGTACGCCTTCCAGTCCATTCACTTGCCATGCACCTGTGAGGACAATGGAAAGTCCAGTCATGGTACAAATGACGATCGTGTCAATAAAGGTACCTGTCATGGAGACAAGACCCTGACGGACGGGCTCTTTGGTTTGAGCAGCAGCTGCTGCAATTGGAGCAGAGCCAAGTCCAGCCTCGTTGGAAAAAATACCACGTGCAATGCCGTTTTGTACGGTAATAATCATAGTCCCTACAATACCACCGGTGACTGCAGAAGGGTTAAATGCACCCTTTATAATAATTGCAAATGCCTGCGGAATTTTTTGAACATTGCAAATCAACAGGACAAGACATAGAATTATATAAGTAACTGCCATAAAGGGAACAATGATTTCTGATACCTGAGCGATTCGTTTGATGCCGCCAATGAGAACTAATGCCACGCAAATGCTCAGAATAAAAGAGGCAATCACGACTGTCCAAGAATAAGTTCCAATTCCTGGAATCGTTACAGCCCATTGCTGATTTGCATCAAAAAAGTTACTTACGGCAGATGAAATTCCGTTTACCTGTGAAAAGGTACCGATTCCAAAAAGGCCAACACATACTCCAAAAAATGCAAAGAATTTAGCAAGCCACTTCCATTTTTTGCCCATACCATGTTCAATATAATAGAAAGGGCCACCTAGTGCGTGATGATTTTCGTCAATTGTACGATACTTAATTGCCAAAAGACCCTCTGCGTATTTGGTTGTCATTCCGAAAAATGCCGCAATTTCCATCCAGAATAACGCACCAGGGCCACCTGCAGAAATCGCAGTTGCAACACCAACGATATTACCGGTGCCGATGGTAGCAGAAAGCGCTGTGCATAACGCGCCAAAAGAGGTTACTTCGCCGTCTCCGTTTGCCTCATTTTTCACCATCCAGCGAAGAGCCAGCGGAAGTCTGCGTATTTGCAAAAGCCCTAGCCGGCAGGTCAGATAGATTCCGCCCAACAGAATCAGAATCATCAGGGGGATTCCCCATACAAAATTGTCTACACTTTTTAAAATGCTGTTTACCGTTTCCCACATGTTTTTTACTCCCTCAAACTTTTTTTAGGTTCTCCCTTTCTTTTGAATTATTTTCAGCAATACATTTTATTATATCATGAAATTCGATAAAATTCTACATTTGTTATTGGCTACATGCTTTCGTTAGAAGGAGAATTTATTTAAAAAGGGGAGAGAATAAAAAGGAAATGAGATGATTAGCTTGATTGCTTTTTAATAAATTGGACTGTCAAAACACAGGCTGAATTTTCTTTTGTGTCAGTGTTTGAAAAAAAATTGACAAAGCACAAATTTACTCTTATGATGTAAAAGAATGTTTTATTGCAGAGAAAAAGGGGGCGCATAAATTGGAGAAGAAAACCATGATAGAATTACAAAATATCGAGGTTTCTTTTGATGGAGAGCAAATTTTAAAGAATTTTAATTTGCGAATTTTAGATGGAGAGTTTGTTACACTTTTAGGGCCATCAGGCTGCGGAAAAACAACAACGCTTAGAATTATTGGCGGATTTACAAATCCGGATAGTGGAAATGTTTATTTTGACGGAAAGCGAATCAATGACCTGCCGCCTTACAAGAGAGAAGTCAATACGATTTTTCAAAAATATGCGCTTTTTCCCCATCTAAATGTTTATGAGAATGTGGCATTTGGAATGCGCGCTCATAAAAAATCCGAAAAGGAGATTAAGAAAACAGTTCACGAGATGCTCGATCTTGTAAATCTTCATGGATTTTCTCATAGAAATGTGAACCAACTTTCCGGTGGCCAGCAGCAGCGGGTGGCGATTGCCCGGGCACTGGCAAATTCGCCGAAAGTATTGCTCCTTGATGAGCCCCTTAGTGCTCTAGATATGAAATTACGCAAGGATATGCAGAACGAATTAAAAAAGATTCAGCAGCAGACTGGAATCACTTTTCTCTTCGTTACGCACGACCAGGAAGAAGCACTTTCTATGAGTGATGTGGTTGTTGTAATGGATAAAGGCGAAATCCAACAGATTGGGACGCCTCAAGATATTTATAATGAACCCAAAAATGCGTTTGTTGCCGATTTTATCGGAGAATCCAATATATTGGACGGAATTATGCGCGAAGATTATTTGGTCGAATTTTTCGGACATAAATTTCGTTGTGTAGATAAAGGATTTAAAATAAATGAACCTGTAGACGTTGTGATTCGTCCAGAGGATATCGATGTAGTAAAACCGGAAGAGGCAGCCTTGTCGGGTATCGTTACCAGCGTTACTTTTAAAGGGGTTCACTATGAGATCATTGTAGATGTTAAAGGGTTCAAGTGGATGATTCAATCAACTGATTTTACAGCGGAAGGAGAACATATCGGATTAAAAATCGGGCCGGATGATATTCATATTATGCACAAGTCGGAATATTCAGGCACCTTTGGAGATTACAGTACCTTCAGCGATGAGATGGAGGAAGATTTGCAGACTCCTTTATCTTCGCTTGAGGAGGGAAAAAAATGAAATCCAAAAAAGCCTGTTATCCCTATGTTGTGTGGATGGTGCTTTTTGTAGTTGTCCCGATGATTATGGTCGTGTTTTTTGCGTTTACCGATAAATCAGGCAAATTTACGATTCAAAACCTTTTGGGCGTTGGTCAGTACAGCAATGTATTTTTGCGTTCTATTTGGTTGGGAGCGATTGCAACCGTAATTTGTTTGGTCTTGGGATTTCCTCTTGCGTATTTGATTGCTCATACCGGCAGAAAATCACAGAACATCATGGTGATGCTGATTATGCTGCCAATGTGGATGAACTTTTTGCTGCGCACTTATGCTTGGATGACACTTCTTGAAGATAACGGAATTTTAAATCAGTTGTTTGAGGCGGTTGGTCTTCCAAAATTGCAGATGATCAATACTGCCGGAGCGGTTGTTTTGGGGATGGTCTATAATTATCTGCCATTTATGATTTTGCCGATCTATTCGATTCTGACAAAGATGGATCCTTCTGTGATTGAGGCAGCTCAAGATTTGGGCGCAGATAAACGGCAAGTTTTTCTCAAAGTGACTTTGCCAATGAGTACTCCCGGAATTATTTCCGGAGTGACGATGGTATTTGTTCCTGCTGTGAGTACTTTTATTATTTCAAAGATGCTGGGCGGAGGTGCTAATCTGCTGATTGGAGATTTGATCGATATGCAGTTCTTAGGTTCTGCTTATAATCCTAATCTCGGATCTGCCATTAGCCTGGTTCTGATGGTTTTAATTTTAATCTGTATGGGAATTATGAATCAATTTGATGATGGAGAAGAAAGCAATGGAGGGCTGATGATATGAAAGGGCTCTCAAAAGTATATTGCTTTTTTATTTATCTCTTTTTATATGCCCCGATCGTTGTGCTGATCATTTTTAGTTTTAATGACAGCACGACAATGAGTCGTTCGGTATGGTCTGGTTTTTCATTTAAATGGTATGGGCAACTTTTCAGTGACCGCTTGATTATGCAGGCATTGGGAAATACAATTTTGATTGCCATTGTTGCAGCAGTTGTCAGCACGATTTTGGGCACAGCTGCGGCAATCGGAATCAATTCACTGAAACGTTGGCCGCGCCGGTTGGTGATGAATATAACAAATCTTCCGATGGTGAATCCCGAAATTGTAACCGGCGTTTCGATGATGCTTTTGTTTGTAATTGCCGTTCGGGCCATGAATACCAGTCTGGGGATCGGAAGCATTATGATTGCACATATCACGTTCTGCTTACCTTATGTAATCCTTTCGGTCAAGCCGAAACTTAGCCAGATGGACCCAAATTTGTATGAAGCGGCGCTCGATTTGGGGTATCATCCTTCACAAGCATTTTTTAAAGTGGTCCTTCCGGAAATCTTTTCGGGAATTGTTACTGGAATGATTATGGCTTTTACGCTTTCGATTGATGATTTTATCATTAGTTATTTTACAAGCGGCACTACACAGACGCTGCCGATTTACATTTATTCGATGACTCGTAAGCGGATCAGCCCGGAAATTAATGCGTTGTCGACTTTGTTATTTGCTATTGTTTTGGCTCTCCTTTTGATTGTGAATTTGCGGAAAGAAAAGGAAAATAAAGAAATTCTGCAAGAAGAGGAGGAGTCATAAATGAGGAAAAGTTGGACTCAAGAAAGTATAGCATTTTTATTTTCTGCGTTGATGATTGTTTCTCTTTGCATTATTCCGGCTTCGGCAGAGGAGAATACAGAAGCAGCACCTGATACGGGTGTTACGATTAATGTTTATAATTGGGGAGAATATATCAGTAACGGCGTTGATGGAACGTTGGATGTAAATGCCGAATTTACAAAACGGACAGGGATTCATGTAAATTACACGACTTTTGATACAAATGAATCGTTATATTCAAAGCTTTCCGGCGGCGGAGCGGAATATGATGTCATTATTCCGTCAGATTATATGATTTCCAAACTGATTGATAAAGGTATGCTCGAAAAATTGGATTTTGATAAAATTCCAAATTTTAAATATATCGATGATCAGTTTCGTAACCCTGCATATGATCCGGAGAATGCGTATTCAGTTCCTTATACTTGGGGCGTTATTGGCATTTTTTACAATAAAAATTATGTGGATGCGAGCGAGACGACGAGCTGGAAGGTCCTCTGGAACCCAAAATATAAAGGGAAAATCTTGATGTTTGATAATCCGCGGGATTCTTTTGGAATTGCACAAAAAATTCTGGGGCAGTCTTATAATACGACGAATGCGAGTGATTGGGAGGCAGCTGCCAATCTTTTAAAGAAGCAGAAACCTTTGGTACAAGCCTATGTGATGGATCAGATCTTCGACAAAATGGATGGAGGAGAAGCTTGGCTTGCTCCTTATTATGCTGGAGATGCAGCAACACTGGTTGAAAACAACCCCAATATCGGGTTTACAATTCCTACAGATGAGCCAACAAATTCTTTTGTAGATGCTGCCTGTATTCCAAAGGGAAGTTCTCACAAGGAAGAAGCCGAAGCTTATATCAATTTTCTTTGTGATCCCGAAATTGCCGCTGCAAATGTCAGCTATATTGGATATTCGACTCCAGAGAGTGCCGCAAAAAAACTTTTGCCTGAAGAAACAGTAGAAAATCCAATCTATTACCCTCCTCGGGAAATTATGGATAAAGCAGAAGTTTATGTAAACTTACCGGAAGATACCAATATGCTTTTGGATACGCTTTGGGCAGAAGTTAAAATGGGAGGTTCTGGAGAGTCAGCAACTTTAGTGGCGGTTTTGGCAGCGTTTTTACTGCTTTATATTGGGATTGTGATTCATAAAAGGCAAAAACGAAAGCGCGAATTGCAATAATTAAATTTTAATTTTTGGGAAAATTTTTGGGAGACCCGCATTCTTGCGAGGTCTTTCTTTTTTTGGAAGGGAGGATATGCCGTAAGAGAACAGGATTGACAAAATAAACATCCCTCTTTGTGGAAGAGTATTTTCACAAGGAAGGAGGTGAAAAAATTGTATTCGGTCAGAAAAAATTCAAAATTAATTTCTGCTTTTCTTTTAATTGCAGTAATATTATCCGGGATGGTTAATATTGTTCCGGCTAAATCAAAAAATGTTGTCGCTGCATCCTCTTTGTCAGAAAAGCAGGTGATTCTTTGTGGAACTCCATTTGGTATCCGTTTGTTTACAAGTGGTGTAGTAGTGGTTGGAACGGCGGATATTCAAACGAATGATGGGACTGTTAATCCACCGGCAAAATCGGGAATACAGGTAGGAGATATTGTCACAGGTGTAAACGGGAAAGAAGTTAATTCTAACGAAGAAGTTTCAGAAGCAATTCGAAAAAGTAGGGGACAAGTTGTACAGCTTAGTCTTTTGCGAGAAGGAAAAGCGTTTACAGCAGCTTTGCAACCAGTAGCTTCTCCAGCAGGATATCGAGCAGGACTTTGGGTACGAGATAGTACTGCCGGGATCGGGACGCTTACTTTTTATGATCCTGATACCAAAATTTTTGCGGGATTAGGTCATGGAATTTGCGATCCGGATACGAATGAATTGATGCCGCTTCTTTCTGGTGATGTTGTCCCTGTTACAATCAGTGGAATCCGAAAAGGAGTACAGGGCACTGCAGGAGAATTGCAAGGGTATTTTGCTTCAGATACTGCAATAGGAACACTCAGTCAAAATGGAACCTGTGGAGTTTTTGGTTCGCTTCGAGAAAATCCGCAGGGACAAACAATTTCAGTAATGTCCGGTGATGAGGTGCATGCAGGGCCAGTTAAAATTCTTAGTACAATTGATCAAAATGGGCCGAAAGCCTATGATGCATGTATTGAATTTGTGAACGGTCATGGCGGAAACTCAAAAAATATAGTGCTAAAAATAACAGATTCGGAACTTCTCGAAAAAACAGGCGGAATTGTACAGGGAATGAGTGGCAGTCCAATTTTACAGGATGGAAAGCTTGCGGGAGCAGTTACCCATGTTTTTGTTAATGATCCTACCAGGGGATATGGGATTTTAGCAGTCAATATGATTTCTGCCGATTCTCAGAATCAGGAAACTTTTGCCGGATCCCTGCTTCCCGCAGTTAGAATTTTATAAAAAAATAAAAACGGTACAGCTAAAAAGATTCTGATTTGGAATATTCGAAATCAAAATTCTTTTATAAGCTGTGCCGTTTTTACTGATTTATTCTGATTCATTAAAAATATGGTTTGCTGAATTTTTGGAAAATTTAGAATAAAAATGCAATAGAAAAAAGCTATAAGATCTTTTTAAAATATTTTATTTCCACCCATTCCAAAGAGTAACAGAACCATTTTTGCGAGTTGCATTTAGATCAATTAAGCGTTGATTGGAACTGCCTCGAAAACGAAGAGAAATGTCATGTAGCTTTTCAACATATCTGCCGTCCACTAAGACGTCCAACAGAGAAAGCATTTCGTCCGTTGATTCGCATCGCGGATAGGAACCCTCTTTTTTTAGTTCTTCCAAGGTAAATCCGGAAAAGCACCAAATGGTTTTCTGTGGGAATGTTTTCCGTACTTTTTTTAAAAACGGAAGAAGAATTTTTTGATTTTTTGGTTCGAAAGGTTCTCCGCCCAAAACGGTTAAACCATTAATGAAAGCAGGTTCCAACATATGAAGAATTTTTTCTTCTGTTTCTTCTGTAAAAGGTTTTCCGTAATGAAAATCCCAGGTTTGCGGCTGAAAGCAATTTTCACAGTGATTGGTACAGCCGGAGACGAACAGGCTAATTCGAACACCTTCACCATTTGCGATATCACAGTCTTTGATTTCTCCGTAATACAAAATGTTTCCTCCGTTTTTATTAAAAATACAGTGTAAAAGTCGACAAAATCTTATAGATGCATGACGCGATCTCGAATTTCTTCTGTACGGCCCTGATTCCAGAACTGTGTGCCAATATATCCGCAGGTGCGGCGTGCAACATTCATTTTATCCTGATCCTCATTGCCACATTTTGGGCATCTCCAGACAAGTTTTCCATCTTCTTCGACAATCTTAATTTCGCCATCCCAACCGCATACTTGGCAATAATCCGATTTTGTATTGAGTTCAGCGTACATAATGTTGTCATAAATAAATTTCATGACCTGAAGAACAGCTTCAAGATTGTCCTGCATGTTAGGAACTTCTACATAGCTGATTGCTCCGCCGGTAGAAAGATGCTGGAACTGCGCTTCAAATTTTAGCTTATCGAATGCGTTAATCTCTTCGGTAACATTTACATGATAGCTGTTCGTAATATATCCCTTGTCTGTAACTCCCGGAATAATTCCAAAACGTTTCTGTAAACATTTTGCAAATTTATAAGTGGTGGATTCCAACGGTGTTCCATAAATTCCGAATCCGATATTGGTTTCTTTCTTCCAGCGCTCACAAGCTGCATTCATATACTCCATCACCTGTAATGCAAATGGGGTAACTGAAGAATCTGTATGGCTCTTTCCGGTCATATATTTGACGCATTCGTAGAGACCGGCGTATCCCAAAGAGATGGTGGAATAGCCGCCGACTAAAAGTTTATCGATTGGTTCGCCTTTTTTCAGCCGCGCACAAGCACCATACTGCCAGAGAATCGGAGCAACATCGGAGAGAGTTCCCATTAAACGATTGTGACGACACATCAGCGCACGGTAGCACAGATCAAGTCGCTCGTCAAAAATTTTCCAAAACTTTTTAATGTCGCCGCCCGAAGAAAGCGCAATATCAGGCAGATTCAATGTGACAACGCCCTGGTTAAAGCGTCCATAGAACTGGTAATTTCCATTTTTATCTTTCCAAGGAGAGAGGCAGGAACGGCAGCCCATTACAGGGAAACAGTTGCCTTCTTTGTATTCTTTCATTTTCTTTTCGGAGATATAGTCCGGTACCATACGCTTAGCAGTGCATTTTGCGGCAAGTTCCGTTAAATAATAATAGGGAGCATCTTCTTTAATATTATCTTCTTCAAGCACATAAATCAGTTTCGGGAAGGCTGGAGTGACCCACACACCCTTCTCATTTTTCACACCCTGATAACGCTGCTTTAAGGTCTCTTCAATGATCAGAGCCAGATCTTTCTTTTCCTGGTCATTTTTTGCTTCATTCAAATACATAAAGACAGTCACAAAAGGAGCCTGGCCGTTTGTTGTAAGCAAAGTTGTTACCTGATATTGAATTGTTTGAACTCCACGGCAGACTTCATCGTGAAGGCGATCTTCGACCAGCTTATGGAATTCTTCTTCAGAAGGATGCGCATGAATTTCATCCATTTCGTGCTGAACGATTTTTCTGATTTTCTGGCGGCTTACATCTACAAAAGGAGCCAAATGTGCAAGAGAAATGGATTGTCCGCCGTATTGATTGGAAGCAACCTGTGCAATGATCTGTGTTGCGATATTGCAGGCTGTTGAGAAGCTATGAGGACGTTCAATTAGGGTGCCTGTAATGACAGTACCGTTTTGAAGCATGTCTTCCAAATTGACAAGATCACAGTTGTGCATATGTTGTGCATAGTAATCAGTATCGTGAAAATGGATAATTCCTTCACGGTGAGCTTCTACAATATCTTTTGGGAGCAAAATACGTTCCGTAAGATCTCTGGAAACTTCACCGGCCATATAGTCGCGCTGCGTAGAGTTTACAACAGGGTTCTTATTGGAATTTTCCTGCTTTGCTTCTTCATTGCAGCATTCAATCAAAGTTAAAATCTTTTCATCAGTTGTATTGCTTTGACGGACTAAGGATTGTGTATAACGATAGGTAATATACCGTTTGGCAACTTCAAAAGCGCCATGTGCCATAATCTGATCTTCCACAAGATCTTGTATTTCCTCCACCGAAGGAGCATGGTTTATTTTTTGGCAGGAGAAATCCACCGATTCTGCAATTCTCTGTATTTGGGTGGGTGTCATGCGCTTAGCTTCTTCGACCACTGCGTTCGCTTTTGTGACAGCCGTAATGATCTTTGTAATATCAAATTCTACTTCGGCGCCATTTCGCTTGATGACCTTCATAATAAATTCTCTCCTTCGTTTCTTTGGAATTATCTCTTCATAAGAAATCATATATCATATATGTTGTATGCTTGAATAGTATAACACATACATATAGAAATTCAAGAGCATTTCTTAAATTAATTCTTTAAATAAAATGACGAAAAAAGTCAAGTGGATTTTTCTACAAAAAAGTTTTTATAATTTGTTTGTTTTCCCAAATTGTAGAGTTGATTCTTTCTAATATTAGAATGTGGTTTTTAATATAATTTTGTTGAAACTTGTTTTTCTTCAAAGAAAAATGAATTTTTTTGGTTGGCAAATTGATTTTTTCTCTTTTATTTTCCCCAAAATCAAAATTTTTTGCAATAAACTATTGCCATTATTTCCAATATATGGTAATATAAGTGCATAAAATATCAATTAGGGGGACCAAATATGGAAAACTATATCAAACTCATTGTTTCGGACGATACGGCGGATTTTCAAGAGGAATATGCAGAAGGCCTTTCGCAAGCGGGGCTGCAGGTTACATATGTACCGAAGGACGGAACAAAACTTTTGGAGAGCATCGAGGCACAAAAACCGCAGGCAGTTTTAAGCTGGCTCTTTATGCCGGGTCTAGATGCTGTAGGGGTTATGCATGCTCTAAAAGAGAAAAGTCCAGATCATATGCCGCTTTTTATTATTTTGAGTAATTTTACCAGTCCCACTTTGGAGCGAGAGGTCTTGTCGTCGGGTGCTGCTTATCTTGCAGTACAGCCATTTAATCCTGAAGAATTAGCATTTCGGATTCATCAGCTTTTAAAATTGGAAGAGCCTGCACCAATTAATGAGAGCCTTGAAATTCAAGTTACCGAAATTCTTCATCAGATCGGAGTCCCTGCTCATATTAAAGGTTATCATTATCTTCGTGATTCTATTTTAATGGCAATTGAAGATCCGGATATTATCAACGCTGTGACGAAACAGCTTTATCCTGGAGTTGCCCGTAGGTATAATACGACACCTTCCCGTGTAGAACGTGCAATTCGCCATGCGATTGAGGTTGCATGGGATCGTGGAGATGTTGATATTTTGAATTCGTATTTTGGATATACCATTCATAATACACGCGGCAAACCAACAAACAGTGAGTTTATTGCAATGATCTCGGACCGGCTTCGTCTTCATATGAAAACGGCTGGCTAAAAGAAGCGAGCAGTTTTTAAACTTAGACAATCTTAGTGTACAGCCTATAGATGAAACTCCTTTTCTTTATTGAGGATAACTTTTGATCCTTAATAAGGAAAAGGAGTTTTTTATGTCTTTATCATTACAGATTGGAATCTTGTTTCAGAAAATGCAAAAAATAGGACAATGCTAAAATATCTGCACTGCCACCGGGACTAATATTTTGGGCAATAAATTCTTGATCCAGTTTTTGTGCAAAGTGAAGATAATCTCGATGCTCTAAGTCATTTGCCAGTTCTTCTTTAAGGGTGTGTTGAATTTCTGTCATTTTTTCATAAGAAGAGCGACTGATTACATTTGTATCTTCTGAATTGGCAAGAATCGTAAAAAGCGTAAGAATACCAGCATCGTTCAAATTATAATTTTGCCGCAGAAGCTGTTCCATTTTTGGGAATGCTATATCGAAAAGAACAGGAAAACCATTGATTGCTTCTCCACGAACTCCGTGAATTCCATAATGCACAAATAGTTTTTCTCCGTTTGTCGTTGCACTTTTTTCGGTCAAATTTGAAAAATCATCGGTCATGGGGGCTGCAATTTCTTTGCATAAATTTTGCAGGACGCTACGGTTTATTGAGATCGAATTTCCATAACAGATTCCGAGTGCTGTTTCTAAAATTCCAAGAGAAAAAATGATTCCTTTGTGAGTATTAATGCCTTTTGTAGCACGCAGCATGGCAATTTCCGCTTGAATCCCTATAGAACGAAGTTGAGGTAAAAGTGTTCCAGGGTCACATTTGCAATGACTGATTCCAAAATTTACAAATGCTTTAAAATAGGGCAATAGAGCAAGTGAACTCGTTTCAAAAGTGATGATATCCATATCTTTATGAGCACCGGTGTTGTTTTTGTCCACTAATCCTGGCTTTGGAGTAGCCAGAACTTCATAGAGGAGAGCGCGTGCTGCTGTAGAAGCAATCTGCGAAGCATACTTTTCCGAAAAGTAATCTTGCATAATTGAAATGGTATGTTGCAAAATTTCATTTAAAGAATGAGTGCGGGAACGGCTGCAAATAAAAGTGGGACCTCCACAGACGAGACAGCGGCGCTGGGGAAGAGAAAGAGCAGTACGAGAGATTTTTTGACCGCTTTTGTCCAATACATCAATATCAAACAGCCGCCCCAAAGAAGAATTTTCCTCCAGTTCGGTCAATGCCTTTTTTACTTTAAATGCGTCTGATTGAACACAAAAATAACCTTCATAACCCGTTGCAAAGCGACTTTCTTCTAAGTGACAGATAGGGATTCCCATCGCTTTGCATTGGTACTTAATTAGCTCAAGACCCTCTTCGTAAGTTTTTACAGCAAGTGGAAAAACTTTTATGGGGCCGGCAATATTAAGCGTGAAGGAAATCAGCGTCATCTGATATTGCTTCAGCAGCTGATTTTGCTTTTGAACGCGATTTTCACGTGCAGAAAGCATCTGCGGCAATTCTATGCGCTTACCGGTTAAAATCTTTTCAATGTCCATGTTTTCACCTGACTAGTTTAGTAATGAATAACGTTTTTAGAAGTGCGAATTTTTTCAAGAACCGGTTCTGCTTCAGCTGAAGTAAAGTAATGCCAAGTCGACTCCGGTACAAGAGATTTAAAAAGTTCCATATTCCCGTTTTGCAGGGCGCTTCTGGCAGATGAAGCGCTCACCGGGACTCCGGCAGATTCCAAGCGTGGGATGATAGTACAATGAAGGCCATTTTCTTCTAGCTGTTCGTTCATAATTTGATTGTAGAGATTTGTTACGTGACTAAAAGGCTCTTCTCCTACAAAACGAACTGAAATATTTAATGTTTGTGCAATACGAATAAATATGGTTACGTCCAGTTTTGCATGCGCTAAAATTACGGTGTCGGAATCCTTTAAAAAATAAGAGGGAAAAGTAGCATTTGAAATTAGATAATTCCCAGTTGTGTGATAAACAAGATTTTGAATTTGTGCAGAACCTTCTCGAATCAATTTTTCACGAACCGAGAACGGAACAAGTGAAATATCTTCCGATACGATAAATACATGTAATAATTCGCATTGTTTTGCTGCAGTCTTTAATAGATACTGATGTCCAAGTGTAAAAGGATTTGCATTCATGATGACTGCACCTTGCAATTTTGCAGAAGCAGAGAGTGGATTTTTTGCTGTTTCTTCTTTTAATTGCTGCAAATAGGATTCGAAACCTGTCTTTCGATTTTCCATAAAAACGACCTTATTGTCTACTCGTGCAATCTCATAAAATCCCATAGAGGAAAATTTATGTGCCATCTCGCACTTGGTATAGAGAAAAAGATCTATTCTGCCCATCTCATATTCATGCTCTATTAAATTGCTGACAACAATATTCATAAGGCCTTCTCCTTGATGGGCACTATCTACTGCAAGACAGCGCAGTGTATTCCCAAAACAAGAGCCTGTGGCCACCAAGTTTTCTTCTTCATCAAAAAGCCCCATGGTATAATCTAAATTTTTGTCATGCTGAATTCCTTCTTGATTGAGAAGAGCGTCAAGTTTTTTAACCGCTCGTTTGTCATAGGGATAAATAGTGCTTGCTGAATATTCTGCCATAAGATTTTCCCCTTTCACTTCTTTTCGGAATTTTTGATTTATTATAGCATTCAAAGATTTTCTTGTAAAGAAATCAAAATTTTTAGCTTTTTACATTACATTTTGCAGAAAGCAATTTGTAAAATGCAATTTTATGAAGAGCTTTTATCGTCTGTGCCTTTTTCGACTTGTTTTGCTTGCAGCAGAATCTTGACCAGATCCCGCATGTATTTTGGTAGGTACAAATCTTTGCGGTGACAAATAAAGAATTCTCGCTTTGTTTGAATGTCGAGGATGGGATAGATACGAGCTTGATTTAGTAAACCTGGGTTCGTATTTAGAAAATTGCGCGGACAGAGCATAACAGCGTGGCAGGCAATAGCGGCACGCTTTGCAATTTCGATACTGCTGGTTTCAATCAAAATGCGCGGATGAATATTATAGTTCATTATGAGCTGATCTTGGATAGTTCTACTGCTGTGTCCCTTTTTTAAGGCAATAAAGGATTCATTTTGGGCTTGAGCAAGCATAATGGGAGTTTCAGCAGGAATGCTTTTTGCAAAATCGGTGTCTTTGTCCGCGAAAAGGATCATCTCTTCGTTTTCCACTAAACGATAGTCTAATTCTTCATAATGAGGGTAGGTAGTTACACAGCCAATATCGATCTCTCCATCGAGCACCATTTCTTCAATAGCGGCAGAACCATTTTCTATTAGCTTAAGGGTTACATGAGGATATTTTTTATAAAATTTTGGTAAAAGATATGAGATTAACTCAAGTCCTCTTTGAATGGGCATTCCAAGACGAACGACCCCACAGACTTCATTGTTAATATCATTAATTTGATTGTGCAGATTTTTTTGGATCATCAAAATCTTTTTTGCAGCAGAAATGTATTGCTGTCCGGCATATGTCATTTCTATGGGATTGGAATAGCGCTTAAAAATCTGTGTACCAAGATTGTTTTCAATCTGTTTTATCATTTGGCTGAGGGAGGGCTGTGAGACCCGCAGCTTATCTGCTGCACGGCTAATATTTCCCTCTTTTACAATTGCAAGCATGTATTCTAATTGCCGGTCGTTCATATCAAATTTTCCTCCTTTTAAAACTAATTTAACTATAACATGAATCTTATAATTTGTATAGAATAATTCGTAATTGTAAATACATTGTTTGCGTGCTATTCTAAATGTGTAAAAATAAACAAATTGTTTTTTAACTCAAAAAAACAATTAGAACTATTGACAGAATGAGGAGGTACCTATGGACATTAAAAAGTCAGCCATCGCTGGAACATTGGAATCGAGTGATGCGCAGGTAACCGTGGAACCTGGAAACGGAAAAGTTGATTTTTCCCTTGACAGCACAGTCATCCATCAGTTTGGAAATCAAATTCGTGCAACTGTATTGGAAACTTTAAAACGGCTGGGCGTCAACAATGTAAAAATCACCGTAGTAGATCGTGGTGCATTGGATTGTACGTTAAAGGCACGCGTAGAGTGTGCTGTTTTTCGTGCGAATGACCAGACCGATAATCTTCCATGGGGAGGGGCAATCAAATGAGAAATCCAAATTTAAAACGGTTAAGAAGAACCATGATGTTTTTAAATTGTCAGAAACCCGGTTTAATTAAAGATCCTTATATTTATAAACCGGATTCGATTATGTTGGATCTCGAAGATGCAGTAGCTGAAAACCAGAAGGATGCTGCTCGATATTCTCTTTATCATGCGTTACAGGAAATCGACTACCGTGGAGTGGAAAGAGTTGTCCGGATTAATGGGCTGGAGACCCCACATTGGCAGGAAGATGTCCGCGTTTGTGTTGCAGGCGGAGCGGATGTCATTCGTATTTCTAAAACAGAGACAGCAGAGGATGTCCATCGTGTTGAAGCGGCTGTAGAAGCTGCGGAAAAGGAATTTGAGGTTCCGGTAGGTCACACTTTGTTGATGGCTGCACTGGAGTCTGCAAAAGGTGTCAGAAATGCCTATGAAATTTGTAAATCCAGTGAGCGTTTGTTTGGCATTGCCCTTTCCGGAGGAGATTACAGCAAGGATCTGCAGACGGTCATTACCGGAACCGGAGTAGAATTTGCCGGTGCGCGTCAAAACATGATTATTGCAGCACGTGCTGCCGGAAAGCAGTGCTTTGATACCGTATTTACGAATCTTGACGATATGGAAGGATTTGAAAAAGAAGTCCTGATGATTAAGCGGATGGGATTTGATGGAAAGTCCATTATTAATCCGCGTCAGATAGAAACTGTGCATCGGATTTTCACACCGTCCGAAAAAGAAATTATCTTTGCAGAAAAAGTCGTACGTGAGATCGAAGAAAAACGTGCAAAAGGAATTGGCGTTTTTACAGTCGATGGAAAGATGATCGATATCGCATTCTACGATGGCTCAAAGCGGACCCTGTCTTTGGCAAAGGCCGCAGGTGTGTATGAGGGGGAACTGTAAAATGAAGAATCAAGTTGGCAGAGAAATTCCTGACGAGCTTTTGAAACAATATGGAAAGAAAGGATTCTCCGGCTCCTTTGCCCGCAGTGAGGATACCTATCAAAAAGCCAGCCCTTGTGTACATAATTATATTGATCCGACCCGTTCCAAAATGGTTTCCAGTATTCATGAAGCACTTGTAAAGTGTAAGATCCATGATGGAATGGTACTTTCCTTTCATCATCATTTTCGTGATGGAGACAAAATTGTCAACATGGTAATGGAAGAAGTTGCAAAGATGGGAGTAAAAGATATCACCATTTGTGCAAGTTCTCTTGGGGCTGCTCATGATCCGGTCGCAGAGCTGATTGAAAATGGCGTTGTCACTGGAATCCAGACTTCTGGAGTCCGCGGTAAAATCGGCGAAGCAATTTCTCACGGAAAGCTCAAAAATCCGGCCATTATCCGGTCTCATGGCGGTCGTGTGAGAGCAATTGAAGAAGGCGACGTTCATATTGATATTGCCTTTATTGGTGCTCCTACTTCAGATGAATATGGCAATGCGCGCGGCGTTGGAGGAAAAAGCGATTGCGGCGTTTTGTCTTATGCTATGGTAGATGCAAAATATGCAGATCGTGTTGTAGTCATTACAGATTGTATGGTGCCGTTCCCGAATTATCCGGCGAGCATTTCTATGACAGATGTAGATTATGTTTGCAAAGTGGATTGTATCGGTGACCCGAATAAGATCGTTAGCAATGCAGTGCGTATGACGAAAGATGTGCGAGAGTTAAATATGGCTCATTATTGCACACAGTTAATTGCTGAATCTCCCTATTTTAAAGATGGATTTTCTTTTCAGACAGGTGCCGGTGGTGCTTCTCTAGCAGTCAATACGATGCTTCGCCCCATTATGGAAGAGAAAAATGTTCACATGAGTTTTGCAATCGGTGGTATTACGAAACCAATTTGTGATTTACTGGAAGCCGGTTTGGTACGAAACATTGTAGATGCGCAGGATTTTGATTTAGGTTCGATTGAATCTTTTAAAAATGATGCAAATCACTACGAGATTTCTACTTCTGCTTATGCGAATCCGATGAATAAAGGTGCTTTTGTCAATCGGTTGGATTTTGTAATCTTGGGTGCATTGGAAGTTGACGTAAACTTTAATGTAAATGTGGTTACAGGTTCTAATGGAGTATTGCGTGGGGCGCCCGGCGGACATCCGGACACTGCTGCGGGCGCTAACTGTTCTATTATTGTTGCACCGCTGATTCGCGGTAGAATTCCAACTATTTGTGATCAGGTGGTCACAGTGGTGACTCCAGGAGAAGATGTAGACATTGTGGTAACAGATTATGGCATTGCCATCAATCCGAAACGTCAAGATTTAATCGCGGCTTATAAAGACTCTCATCTGCCAATTTGTACGATTGAGGAGCTGAGGGATAAAGCTTATTCGATTGTCGGGACTCCTGAACAAGTGCAGTTTAAGGATAAGGTAGTTGGAATTTTGGAAGCCCGCGATGGTTCTATTTTGGATGTTGTTCGAGAAGTAAAGCCTTTTGAGTTTAAGGATTAAAGGTATTTTTAGAGAAGCAAAATTTATTTTGAGTAAAGGGATTGAAAAGGCTAAATTCAGTGGTTGTGTAAAATAAAGTAAAATTTTAGATTTCCCTGGAAAAGAAATATGGAGGAAAAATTATGTCAGAGTACAAAAAAGGTTTTTAGCACCTGTAAAGCCAATGGGGTTACCATGGTGGTTGGCTTTAATGATTGTTGGTGTTGTATTTGCAGCGGAATATACTGGTGCCCTTTCTGCAGACCTTGCTGGTTGTTTTGCTCTAATGCTGTGCATTGGAATTGTTTGCGATGAAATTGGCGAAAGAATCCCGTTCTGGAATACTTATATTGGCGGCGGAATTGTCATGACTTACATCGTATCCGCATTTTTGTTTACTTATAAAGTGATTCCAGATAAATACGTAAAGGGAATTAGCAATTTGATGGATAGTTCCGATTTTCTTTCGTTCTTCATTGTTTTCTTGATTGTCGGTTCTGTTCTTGCTTTGGATCGTAAAATGTTGATCCGCTCTTTTGCTGGCTATTTGCCTGCCATTTTTGGAGGCTTAATTGGTGCAGGTTTGCTGGGTGTCCTTGGAGGTTTAATTTTCGGGGTAAACCCAGTCAATGTATTAATTAAGTATATGCTTCCAATTATGGGCGGCGGTAACGGAGCAGGTGCGGTTCCGCTAAGCCAAATCTATGAAACAGTTACTGGAGATCCTGCGGCAAATTATTATACATTTGCGATTACCATTCTAACAATTGCGAATGTTTTTGCCATTATTTCCGGTGCTCTTCTTAAAAAGCTCGGCACGAAAAAAACAACTTGGACAGGCGATGGCACCGAATTGATGCGTAAGGGCGGAAACATTACGACAGAAGATAAAGATGTTAAGCCTTCCATGAAAGATCTTGGTGGCGCATTCCTTTTGGGACTTGCATTTTATGCACTTGGTCGTTTGTTTGCAAAGGTGATTTTGCCTACTATCGGCGGTGCTCCGATTCATCAATTTGCTTACATGATTATCTTTGTAGCAATTGTTGCGGCAACCGGAATTGTCCCGGATAATATCCGTACTGCCTGTAAGACGTTGCAGAACTTCTTTACAAAGAATTTGATTTTAGTCATTATGGTCGGTGTTGCGGTCGATACCAATATTAACGATTTGATTGCAGCAATTACTCCAAGCAATATGGTGATTGCATTGCTGGTTGTCATCGGTGCAATTATTGGTTCTGCACTGGTTGGCTATTGGGTAGGATTCTATCCGATCGATTCTGCAATTACGGCTGGTCTTTGCATGGCAAACCGTGGCGGCAGCGGCGACTTAGCAGTTTTGGGTGCTGCAGATCGTATGGGATTGATTGCATATGCGCAGTTGTCCTCTCGTCTCGGTGGCGGTATTGTGCTGATTATCGGTAGTGTAATGTTTGGTGCATTCCTTAAATAAACATATTTTCAATAGACAACAACTCAATATAGTTTTCGCTCCTCTATAAATAGTTTCGGCGCTTGGTATTGCGCTAAAAAAGCGGCCTAACAGATGATTTCATCCTTCTCTGTTAGGCCGTTTTTTTATTTAAAGTAGACTGGATTAAGAAATGAAGTAAAATCAGAATGAATAAAGAAATATAAAATATTGAAGAGCATTCATTTTGATTCTTGTATCATGTAAACAATTGCATTTATAGAGATGATTTTGGATAGACGGTACTGTCTTTGTACGAAAACAGCTAATTAGAAAAATGAGTAAGAAGGAAGGCCAAAAACACAGTCCTTTGATTTCTAAAATTGAAATACAATCCCAATAATAGCACCAACAGCAATATATAGGATCGGATGCTTTTTCCATTTGAATACAGCAAAAAGCAAAACAAAAAATAAAATGATATTTCGCCAGTCAAGCGTTCCTAAAGAAAATGATGAAAAATCTGTACCAGCAAGAAAAAATGCGCTTTCTAGGACGGATGTTGCAGAGAATGCAATCATTCCAACTACTGCAGGACGCAGCCCGCCAAAAACATTTTGTACTAATTGGTTTTTCTGAAATTTTTCTAGTGTGCGCGCAATTAGAATAATAATAATTAGTCCAGGAAGTACCAAACAAAGGGTAGCGAGAATTCCACCCAAAGGTCCAGCAGTTTTCATTCCTACGTAAGTTGCCATGTTTACACCTAGTGGACCAGGCGTGGATTCGGAGACCGCAATCATTTGAGTTAATTCTGCTTTGGTAAACCATGGATAACGCTCAGCCATAGAATAAAGGAAGGGGAGAGTAGCAAGTCCTCCTCCAACCGAAAAAAGGCCTATTTTAAAGAATTCAATACAAAGTTGGAGATAAATCATTTGGATTCCTCCTTCTTATTAAAAGGAATCAAGAGTTTTTTAAAGGCCTTTTTCCCAATTTCAGAATAAGCAAATGCTCCAATACCACCAGCTCCTAAAACGATCCATACAGGATTGACCTTCAAGAAAAAGATAAAATAAAAGGAAAGAATCATTAAGATAACACCAAGCAGATTTTTAACACCGCTTTTTCCCATTCCCCAAACAGACTGAACAATTAAAGCGGCGACTGCGGCGCTGATTCCACGAAAAGCGCTCTGAACGATCGGATAATTGTTGACTTGCTGTAGAATTGCAGCCAATATTATTATGATGATCAGACTGGGAAGAATCACTCCAAGCGTGGCGGTGATTGCACCAGGAATTTTTTTACGTTTATATCCGATAAAGGAAGCAGTATTAACAGCAATTGTACCGGGAGTACATTGACCAACGGCAAAATAGTCCATCAGTTCTTCCATAGTACTCCACTTACGATTTATGATCAGTTCTCGTTCCAACATGGGGAGCATTGCATAACCTCCACCAAATGTAAATGCACCAATACGAAAAAAGGCTGCCAACAGTTCGAAATAATCTTTCATTTAATTGTCTCCTTGAATTAGGTTCATTAAAATTTCCATCAAAATGGAGAAAAGCCGGAACAACTCCAAATGTTGTTTCGACTTTTTAAAATCAGTTTCTAGAGGAAGAAAGCTCAAAATCAGGAAAACATTCTTTGCAGATTTTTTTAACCATGGATTCTAATTGTTCAATTTCCTGTTTGGAAAACTTTTCGTGAATATTTTTCATCATTTTTGCAATATCTATATTTTTTAAACCATAGTAGTTTGAAAATTTTGGCGTCACCGTTAAATATATTTCCCTATGATCTTCAGAGGATATTTCTTTTTCAACATAGCCCTTATTAATCAGACGATTAATTTTGTAGGTTGCGTTCGGCAGAGAAATATTTAAAAACTGAGCAAATTTACTAACGGTAGGTGTGCCAAGCAAATAAATGATTTCAACGCAAAAAGATTCTGTCGCACTGAGGCTTCCTTCTCTGGTGCCGATACGGCTGACCATTCTTCGATAGTAAGTAGCGCGCAGCCGCAGATAAAGCCGTTCAAATTCCTGATCCAGCATAATAAAAGAGCCTCCAAAACAAAAAAATCCAAAAAACTTTCGTTTTTAGAATAGCTGAGAATCCGCGAAAAGTCAAGAATCATTTGTTCATGGAAAAATAGTGAAAACTTCACGATTCTTTCATAAACCTTTTAAAAGTTATCCATATTCTCTTTGTATACTAAAAATATTCAAAGCGGCCCGCACACCCGCTTTGAGATTGCAGTAACATTTTATTCCAAATCATTTCTCCTCCCTTTTTGAAAGACGCGCTTTTGCACGTCTTTTTTGTTTGCAATTTTATTCACAACAGGAAAATCACTTTTTGATTTAAGCCTAAAAATGAATATATTAATGTAAACAAATTCAAATTCTTTATTATTCATAAAAAATCAGGGCGAAAACATTTAATATTTGGACCAAATTGCTTTTAAAATTGCATTTTGACAGGTTGACGAATTTATTGAAAACTGATATACTATAGCAGAACTCAAAAATTCCTCTTTAATTATTTATTGAATTTTTGACAACTCAGTTTTGTGGCAATGACGCCGCACTTCTTTTTTAGAAAAGGAGTGCGGCGTTTTTTATTTTAGATTAAGATCTCGGAAAAGGGGTAGAAAAGAATGATTGAGATGAAGCATATCAGCAAAAGTTATGGAAAAAACGAAGTGCTGCATGATATCAATCTGACAATTCAGGAAGGAGAGAAAGTGGTAATTCTTGGGCCTTCCGGAGCTGGCAAAAGCACATTGATTCGCATGATGAATTATTTGGAAGAACCTTCTTCCGGAGAAGTTCTGATCAATGAAGTTCCTTTAACAAAAAAGAATCATTTGCAGATGGTGCGGGATACTTCTGCTATGGTATTTCAGCAGTTCAATTTGTATCCGCATATGACGGTTTTGCAGAATGTAACGTTGGCACCAATTAAATTACAGATGATTCCAAAAGATGCTGCGGAAAAAGAAGGCATGCGGTACCTGAAACGTGTCGGAATGGAATCCAAGGCAAATGAATATCCACAGAATCTTTCCGGAGGGCAGCAGCAGCGTGTTGCGATTGCGCGGGCGTTGGCTATGAATAAGCCGATGATTTTATTTGATGAACCCACCAGTGCACTGGATCCTGAAATGGTGCAGGAAGTACTGGATGTTATGGTTAGCCTTTCTAAAGAAAATATTACAATGGTCTGTGTTACGCATGAAATGGGATTTGCCCGTCAGGTGGCAGACCGGGTAATGTTTGTAGCGGATGGAACGATCCTTGAAGAAGGCAATCCGGATGAATTTTTTGATCACCCGAAAAATCCAAGAGCACAGGCGTTTCTGAGTAAAATTTTGCACTGAGATTGATCCGATTTCGGATCCATTTTCAGATATTAATTTGTTTTGTGCCAAAGAACACAAATTTTGTAAGGAGGAAAAACATGATAAAATTTATGAAAAAGGCTGTAGCAGCGGTAATGGCGGCAGCGATGATGGCAGCTTTAGCAGGGTGTGGAGGTACAAGTGCTTCTTCTACAACAGCATCTTCTAAAGCAGCGGGTTCTTCTACGAGTGCGGCAGGTGCTGCAGTCGAAAAAATTAAAGCGTCGGGTACGTTGAAGGTTGGCGTAAAAGCAGATATTCCGAAATACAGTCTTTTAAATACAACAACAAATAAATATGAAGGTTTTGAAGATGATTTGGCAAAAGTAATTGCCGGTAAAATCTTTGACGGAGATACTTCCAAGGTTGAGTTTACAACCGTCAATGCAAAAACCCGTGGTCCGCTTTTGGATAAAGGCGATATCGATATGGTAATTGCAACTTTTACCATTACAGACGAACGTAAACAGCAGTACGATTTTTCGGATCCTTATATGACAGATGCTGTTGGATTTTTGGTGAAGAAAGACAGCGGGATCAAGAGCCTTAAAGATATGAATGGAAAGACGATCGGTGTTGCGCAGTCTGCAACCAGCCGTAGTGCTTTGGAAGATCAGGCAAAGCAAGAGGGAATCACACTGAAATTCTCAGAATTTGCAACTTATCCTGAAATTAAGGCTGCATTGGATTCCGGCAGAATTGATGTCTTCTCGGTTGATAAATCGATTCTCAATGGTTATGTAGATGATAAGACAGAAATTCTTGACGATACCTATGCACCGCAGGATTACGGCGTTGCCACCAAAAAAGGAAACGACGATCTTGCAAAGCTTGTAAATGATACCATTACCGACCTGAAATCCAGTGGAGAACTGCAGAAGATGCTGGATAAATGGGAGATTAAATAAATTGGTTGATTCCTAATTTCGGGAATTGATCTAAGCAGAAGGAGTTGATCGCATGCCATTTGGAGCAGAGCAATGGCGGCGGGTATTTGAAGACTTCGGAGAAGTTTTCGGAACCGGTTTTCTGCATACGCTGGAATTTTCTTTGCTGGGACTTGTCCTTGCGCTTTGTATTGGCATTATATTAGGAGTTTTTTCCGTATCTCAGTTAAAAATATTGAGAATAATTGCCCGAGTCTATGTGGAATTTTTCCAGAATACACCGCTGTTCTTACAGTTGATTTTTATGTATAATGTACTGCCGAGCGTTGGAATTGTACTGGATGTTTTTCCAATCTGTGTCTTAGGTGTTGGAATATATCACGGCGCTTATATCAGTGAGGTAGTCCGCACGGGAATTGAGTCTGTTCCAAAAGGACAGATTGAGGCTGCGTATTCCCAGGGGTTCAGCTTTGGAAAAGCAATGCGTATCATTGTTTTGCCGCAGGCGTTTCGGGTAATGATGCCAATGCTTGCAAATCAGGCTGTGAATCTGGTGAAAAATACCTCTGTTACAGCGATGATCGCAGGTGGAGAGCTTATGTATCTGACGGATTCATGGGTCGGACTTTATCTTTGCTACGGACCTGGATATCTTATGGCTGGTGCTTTGTATTTCGTTATTAATTTTCCGCTGGTCACTTTGGCAAAGCATTTGGAAAACCGAGCAAAACTCGGCCCGGCTGTTTCGCATAAAAAAGTACGGAAAGAGATGTCAGAAGCAGCAGTCGTGGAGGTGTCATAATGGAAATCTTATCTCAGGTATTCAGCAAAAACAATATGATCTTTATGTTCCAGGGGATCGGAATGATGCTTTCGGTGGCAGTCGTTGCAATTTTGCTCAGCCTTTTGTTTGGAACGATTCTGGGTGCTGTTAAATCGTATGGCCCAAAGCCTTTGCGTGTTATCGTATCTGTTTATATTGAGATTTTCAGAACAACGCCAAATTTGCTCTGGATTTTGATTATCTATTTTTTGGTGCCGTTTGGGAAGGAAATTCCATCGATGGTTAAGGATTTTATGTCGGGTTCTCTGGCATTTACCCTTTTTACTTCCGCGGTGGTTGCAGAAATTGTCCGCGGTGGATTGAACAGCATTCCAAAAGGCCAATTTGAAGCGGCGGCTTCCCAGGGATTTTCCCTCTTTCAGACCTTGAAGACGATCGTTCTTCCACAGGCTTTGCGTGTCAGCATTCCGGCACTTCTCAGTCAAGTGATTACGGTTGTAAAAGATACGTCTTTGCTGGCGGCTGTCAATATCGCCGAATTCACTGTAAATGGTAGAATTGTCATTGCACAATTCTCAGGCAATGCTGCGGCTATGTTTTTGGTATACGGATTTATGGCACTCATTTATTTTGCAATTTGTTTTACCTTATCGATCTGTGTACGCCGTTTGCAGCACCCCAAGGTTGTTTCTGAGACAAAAAATTCAGGGGAAATGCTCCCTTCTGCCCAGTAAAAAGAATTCGTTATTTTATATGAAAGCAAATAAAATGGTCAAATTTAAAGGGACTTTATAATTTCTTTACGGAAGATTCATCTTTTCTTCATAGTCCTTTTAAATATCGGACACAACCTTTCTCTATACTATAGACAATCCAAATCGGAAACAGCACATCCGATTTGGACGATCTCAAAAGAGATCCAATTTTGCTTTCATATTTCTCCTCTCTCTTTAATCCCAAAACAAAAAGGCTGACAGTAATTTTGCTGTCAGCCTTTTTGTTTTTTCTAGACGAAGTAAACTAGTTGATGGTATACTGATTATATCATGATCGGTATATTTTTATAGATTTGGGAAAGGAAATAAAATGAAACGAATTTTATGTTTTGGGGACTCCAACACTTGGGGATTTGATCCGCGTTTTGGAACTCGCCAGCCGGAATCTGTTCGATGGACCGGCCGTTTGCAGCACGCCATGCCGCAGGTTCAGGTGATCCCTGAAGGCGAAAACGGACGAACAACTTTATGGGACGATTTGATGGGTGGCTGCAGAAACGGAAAAGAAGCTTTGCTTCCTTGTCTGCAAAAACATTGTCCGGTCGACTGGGTTTTACTAATGTTGGGAATCAATGACTGCAAAACAAGATTAGGCCTTTCTGCAGAAAAAATTGCAGAGGGAGTTAAAGTGCTCGCAGAAATCGTTGAGCATTCTGAATGTGGGCCAGGTGGAAATGCTCCTAAAGTTTTAATCCTTTGTCCGCCTGCTATGCAGTATCGGGAAGATTCCGGGATTCCTTGGGACTTTAACGAGCATACAAATGAGGTTTCCCGAGAATTGGAACCAGAGTTAGAAAAAGTTGCTGTTCAGTTGAAATGCGAATTCCTTGATTTGAATTTGTTTGTACAGCCCGGAGCGGTAGATGGTATTCATTTGGATGCGAAAGGTCATGCAAAAGTGGCAGAAGCACTTGAAGAGAAATTATCCAAACTTCTCTGATTTTATTTGATAAAAATCCTTGTTTAAGAAAAGTTTCTATGATACAATGCATCTATAATTGGAAGAATTTTCCCAATTCAAAGAAGGGGGTCCAGCAGTGCTGATTTTATCTTACTATCTTCCGTATTTATGGCTGGCGATTGCAGTAGTGGCGGCAATCATTGAGGGGTGCACGACACAGCTTGTCAGTATTTGGTTTGCAATTGGAGGAGTTGCGGCGGCTATATCTGCTTTTTGTGGAGTTCCTTCATGGCTGCAGCTGCTGATTTTTATCGGCGTAACTGTGCTGACTCTGCTTTTAACAAGGCCTTTTGTCCATAAAGCCATGAATTTTAAAAAGACGGATACCAATGCGGATCGGTATATTGGGATGAAAGGAATTGTGACACAGCAGATAGATAATACTGCAGGAACTGGTCTTGTGAAGGTGCAGGGAAGCGTTTGGACCGCCCGGTCTTATGATGGAGAAGTTATTCCGGAGGGCACGGATGTTTTGGTAAAAACGATTGAAGGAGTTAAACTGCTGGTAAAGGAAATAACAAAACCTGAGTGAAGATGAAAAGGGAGTGTTCATTTTATGAAAGTTCCAATTTTGGAAATCTTTTTGGTTTTACTGCTGATCTTTTTAATTGCAATTGTGATCTCGAATATCAAGGTCGTTTCACAGGGATATGCTTATGTGTTGGAGCGCCTAGGTGCTTATCATAACACTTGGGAAAAGGGACTTCATTTTAAAATTCCGTTTGCGGATAAGATTCGGAAAAAGGTTTCTCTGAAGGAACAAGTTGTGGATTTTCCACCGCAGCCGGTTATTACAAAAGATAATGTGACAATGCAGATTGATACGGTCATCTATTTTCAGATCACGGACCCAAAGCTTTATTGTTATGGAGTAGAAAACCCGATTTCTGCAATCGAAAATCTTTCGGCAACGACCCTTCGAAATATTATTGGAGATTTGGAATTGGATCATACTCTAACCAGTCGTGATGTGATCAACACAAAGATTCGTACGATTTTGGATGAGGCAACAGATGCGTGGGGAATTAAGGTGAACCGCGTAGAACTGAAAAACATTCTTCCGCCAAAAGAAATTCAGGACAGCATGGAGAAACAGATGAAGGCGGAACGTGAACGCCGTGCACGGATTTTGGAGGCAGAGGGGCAGAAGACCAGTAAAATTTTGATTGCCGAAGGCGAAAAGGAAAGCGCAATTCTTCAGGCAGATGCACAGAAGGAAACCAAGATTCGTGAAGCGCAGGGCGAAGCAGAAGCGATTACACTTGTGCAGACTGCACTAGCGGAGAGCATTAAACGCTTAAACGAAGCGAATCCGAGTAAATCTGTGATTGCAGTTAAGAGCTTGGAAGCGTTTCAGAAGGCAGCTGACGGAAAAGCAACCAAGATTATTATTCCAAGCGAGATACAGTCCTTGGCAGGTTTGGCTGCTTCTTTTAAAGAATTAGTTACGGATTCTCCGGAAGAGGAGCCTCAAAAGTCAAAAACACAGAAATAAAAATGGCGGGTACGATTTTTCGTGCCCGTTTTTTGGTGGAATTTTTAAAAAAAAGAAAGGGAAAGAACAATTTTTTAGGTGTTCTTTGGGATTCGTAAAAATTGTGCCGCAATACCTTGCAATTAGACAGGATATCCTCTAAAATAATACTATCTGATAAAAAAGCGGAGGAGGAAAGACGTTATATTTTGCGGCTTTCTTTCCCCGCTTTTATCGTTTTTGCTCATGTCTTTCGAAAAAAGGTAAGACAGTTTCATTCATTTGATTCAGTTAATCATAAGGAGTGGTAGACAAATGAAAAAAGTAGCGGTTATTATGGGAAGCGACAGTGATTTTCCAACAGTATCAAAAGCCATTGTAGAGCTTAAAAAGCTGGAAATTCCATACGAAGTGCATGTGATGAGTGCGCATCGCACACCGCGGAAAGCATTTTCTTTTGCTTCTAGTGCGAAAGAAAACGGATTTGGTGTGATTATTGCAGCTGCCGGGATGGCAGCACATCTTGCAGGCGTCCTTGCAGCAAATACGACCATTCCGGTGATTGGAATTCCAATCAAATCCGCAAACCTTGGTGGAATGGAAGCGCTGCTTGCAACGGTGCAGATGCCAAGTGGAATTCCAGTTGCGACCGTCGCGATCGATGGGGCAAAGAATGCTGCTATTTTGGCAGCGGAGATGTTGGCTTTGTCAGACGAATCACTTTCTAAGAAATTGGAAAAGATGAAGGAAACAATGGCACAAGAAGTTTCTGCAAAAGATGCAGCAATACAGGAAAAAGCAGCCGCCCTTTGATGGCAGATTAGGAGCAGAAAATGAATAAAAACAGTTACAGTGACAGCTATAAAGCAGCCGGTGTCGATGTGACCGCGGGTTATCGTGCAGTTGATCTGATGAAACAGCATGTGGCAAGAACACAGACTTCCGGCGTCGTTTCCGGAATCGGCGGCTTCGGCGGACTTTTTCGCCCGAATTTTGCTGGGATGCAGGATCCAATCTTAGTCAGTGGTACTGATGGAGTGGGCACAAAGCTGAAAATTGCCTTTTTGATGGACAAGCATGACACCATTGGAATTGACTGTGTTGCCATGTGTGTTAATGACGTGATCTGCTGTGGCGCTCAGCCAATGTTCTTTCTCGACTATATTGCTACTGGGAAAAATGTTCCGGAAAAGATTGCACAGATTGTAAAAGGGGTTGCCGAAGGCTGTGTGCAGGGCGAAAGTGCGATTGTCGGTGGGGAAACTGCGGAAATGCCAGGTTTTTATCCGGAAGACGAATATGATTTGGCGGGTTTCTCTGTAGGAATTGTAGACCGTACAAAGATGATTGATGGCAGTAAATTACAGGCGGGAGATGTGCTGATTGGTCTTCCTTCCTCGGGAGTTCACTCCAATGGTTTTTCTTTAGTGCGCAAGGTATTTGATCTGAATCAGGAGAATGTCAGAAAGTATGTAGAAGAATTGGGTATGACCTTGGGAGAAGCACTTTTGACGCCGACGAAAATTTATGTAAAGCCGATGCGTCAGTTGATGCAGGCAGTCGAAGTAAAAGCGGTTTCTCATGTAACCGGCGGCGGATTTTACGAAAATATTCCGCGCATGATGAACTCGGGCATGACTGCAAAGATTAATTTGAAAGCAGTACCGAGACTCCCAATTTTTGATCTGATTCAAAAGACCGGAAAAATTCCTGAACATGATATGTATAATACATTTAATATGGGAGTCGGAATGGTCTGTGCGGTAGCGGAGAAAGATGCTGCCAAGGCATTGGAAACCTTAAAAGAAGCCGGCCAGAACGCTGTAGTGATCGGAGAAGTTACGCAGGGCGAGGAAGGCGTAGTCTTATGCTGAAAATAGCGGTTCTTGTCTCGGGTGGTGGAACAAATCTACAGGCCTTGATTGATGCGGAACGCCGCGGAGAAATCCCGAACGGCAAGATTGCGCTGGTGGTTGCGAGCCGTCCGGATGCGTACGCATTGTCCCGCGCGGAAAAAGCAGGAATTCTTACAAAAGTTTTGATTAGAAAGACTTTTTCTAAACAAGAAAAGTACGATTGTGCACTGATTTCTCTTTTAAAAGAAAACAAGATTGATTTGGTCGTTTTAGCAGGATTTATGACGATTATCAGCGAACGAGTAATCAGAGAATATAAAAATCGGATTATGAACATTCATCCGTCTTTGATTCCTTCTTTTTGCGGAGAAGGATATTTTGGGCTTCATGTACACGAAGCGGCATTAAAACGTGGTATCAAGGTAACAGGGGCTACTGTCCATCTAGTCAATGAAATTTGTGACGGTGGCCCGATCCTTTTGCAGAAAGCGGTAGAGGTCGAACCAAACGACACTCCTGAGATACTTCAGCGTCGTGTGATGGAGCAGGCGGAGTGGAAACTTCTACCGAAAGCAGTGGCACTTTTTTGTGCTGGAAAGATTCAGGTAATTGACGGAAAAGCCATCATCAGGGAGGATAACAAATGAAACTTTGTGATTTATCAGAAGAATTGAGTTCTTCCTCTTATCCCGGCCGCGGGATTATTTTGGGCCGCAGTGAGAATAATCGTTGTGCGGCAATTGCTTATTTTATTATGGGCCGCAGTGAAAACAGCCGAAACCGTGTGTTTGAATGGCAGGAAGACGGAATTCGTACAAAGGCATTTGATCCTGCAAAATTAGTGGATCCATCATTGATCATTTATTCGCCGGTTCGCGTATTAGAGGGAAAAACGATTGTTACAAACGGTGACCAGACGGATACAGTTTATGACTTTTTGAAAGACGGGAAAGGATTTGTCGATGCGTTGCGTACCCGTACTTTTGAACCGGATGGTCCGAATTTTACCCCGCGTGTCAGTGGTATTGTGCTGCCGAACGGGGATTTTCGTCTGTCTATTTTAAAGAGTGACCGCAATGACGAAAACACAACGCTGCGTTATTTTTACGATTATCAAAATCCAAAAGCGGGAGAGGGACGGTATATTCATACCTATGTCGGAAATGGCGATCCGCTTCCAAGCTTTGAGGGAGAGCCGACTCTGGTAACATTGCCGGGAAGTTTGGATGTATTTACTGAAACAGTTTGGAATTATTTGAATTCTGATAATAAAGTTTCACTTTTTACTCGCTTTATTGATTTAAAAACGGGAAAGACCGAAAGCCGTATCTACAATAAAAACGGAAACACAAAACTTTCAAAAGAAAGTATGACAAATTTAGAAACGGAGGAATCTTGTCATGCGTGAACTGGAACTAAAATATGGCTGTAATCCGAATCAGAAACCTTCCAAAATTTTTATGAAGGAGGGAGAACTGCCTGTTAAGGTATTGAACGGACGCCCCGGATACATTAATTTTCTGGATGCGCTGAATTCATGGCAGCTTGTCAAAGAGTTAAAAGAGGCAACAGGACTTCCGGCGGCTGCGTCTTTTAAGCATGTCAGTCCTGCCGGTGCGGCGGTCGCTGTTCCGATGAGTGAAACACTCAAGAAAATTTATTTTGTAGATGATTTGGAACTTTCTCCGATTGCCAGTGCTTATGCAATGGCGCGTGGAGCAGACCGCATGTCTTCTTACGGCGATTGGGCGGCGCTCTCTGATGTTTGTGATGCACAGACGGCAACGCTCCTCAAACGGGAAGTTTCCGATGGAATCATTGCACCAGGTTATACAAAAGAAGCATTGGAAATCTTAAAAACCAAGCGTAAGGGAAACTATAATGTCGTAGAAATTGACCCGACTTATCAGCCTGCTCCAATTGAGCGTAAGGATGTTTTCGGTGTTACTTTTGAGCAGGGAAGAAATAACTTTAAGATTGATGAAGATCTTCTTCAGAATATCGTAACGAAAAACCAAGAATTGTCTGATGCAGCAAAGCGAGATATGATGGTTGCTCTAATTGCTCTTAAATATACACAGAGTAATTCAGTTTGTTATGTAAAAGATGGGAAAACGATTGGAGTAGGGGCTGGACAGCAGAGCCGAATCCACTGCACACGTCTTGCGGGAAATAAAGCGGATGCTTGGTGGCTTCGTCAGCATCCGAAGGTACTGGCACTTCCCTTTGTAGATGACATCCGCCGTCCAGATCGTGACAATACGATCGATGTTTATATGAGTGATGAGTACGATGATGTCCTGCGCGACGGTGAATGGCAGCAGCGTTTTAAGACTCGTCCGGAGCCTCTTACTGCAGAAGAAAAGAAAGAATGGCTGAAAAAGCTCAATGGGGTTACCCTTGGCAGTGACGCATTTTTCCCATTTGGCGATAACATTGAGCGCGCCCATAAATCCGGCGTTCAATATGTGGCACAGCCTGGCGGATCTATCCGTGACGACCATGTTATCAGCACCTGTGATAAATACGGAATGGTGATGGCCTTTACCGGAATGCGCTTATTCCATCATTGATTGGCTTTTATGGAGGATAATTTTCTGATGAAAATTCTAGTAATCGGCGGCGGCGGCCGGGAACATGCCGTTGTACGGAAACTGTTGGAAAGCCCGAAGGTAGAAAAGGTTTATTGTGCTCCGGGAAATGGCGGAATCGGCTGTGATGCTGAAAATGTAGATTTGTCTCCTGTGGATTTAGCAGGGGTTTCTAAATGGGCAAAAGATCATCAGATCGACCTTGTTTGTGTTACTCCGGACGATCCGCTTGCAGCCGGTATGGTCGATGTTTTGGGAAAAGCGGGAATTCCGGCGTTTGGCCCCAGCGGGAAAGCTGCACAGATTGAAGCGAGCAAGGTGTTCAGCAAAGGGCTGATGAGAAAATATCATATTCCTACAGCAGATTATCAAGTATTTGATGATCCGCAAAAAGTTTTTGGCTTTATCAAAGAGCAAAATCGTTTCCCAGTTGTAATTAAAGCAGATGGTCTTGCATTAGGGAAAGGCGTTTTGATCTGTCAGAATCTTGAGGAAGCAAGAGATGGAATCAAGTCCATTATGGAAGATAAAATTTTCGGTGCTTCCGGAAACCGGGTCGTTGTAGAAGAGTTTTTGACAGGGCCGGAAGTCAGCGTTTTGGCCTTTACTGATGGAAAAACGCTGAAGCCGATGGTCAGCAGTAAAGACCATAAGCGTGCTTTGGACAATGATCAGGGCAAAAATACCGGTGGAATGGGGACAATCAGCCCGAATCCTTATTATACGGATGAAATCGCAGATGTGTGTATGAAGACAATCTTCCTGCCTACACTGAAAGCGATGAATGAAGAGGGCAGACCATTTAAAGGATGCCTTTATTTTGGCTTAATGTTGACGCCGGACGGACCAAAAGTAATTGAGTACAATTCTCGCTTTGGAGATCCGGAAACGCAGGTTGTGCTGCCTCGTCTAAAAACAGATTTGGTGGATATTTTTGAGGCAACCATTAATGGAACTCTGGATCAGATGGAAATCGAGTGGAAAGATGGCGCTGCAGCCTGTGTTGTGATGGCAAGCGGCGGATATCCGGGCAACTATGAAAAAGGGCTCGAAATTCATGGCCTTGACAATAAGGGACAAGTTGAAGGTGCAACTGTTTACCACGCCGGAACCAAATGTCGGGACGGAAAATTTTATACCAATGGTGGGCGTGTGCTGGGAGTTACCTGTACCGGCAATACACTCGAAGAAGCCTTGAAAAAAGCGTATGCAGCAGTGGATAAAATTTCATGGAAAGGCGTTCAGTTTCGCCATGATATTGGTAAACTGCGTGACTGAGTAATTTTTCGGCAATCTAACGAAAGTTTACTGATTGCCCTTTAACTGTACAAGAAGATTTATTATAGGATGTTATTGATTTACAAAGGCTGGCATTGCTTTTAAGCAACGCCAGCCTTTGTTTTTTACTAAAATTTTTTAGAAAGGGTTGACAGATATTTATTGTGTGCTATAATCATATCAAACATATAGAATTAATATGTAAATAAAAGGAGGGACCACCTAATGAAGGCCTTTAACTTAATGTGTAAAAACGAATGCTGTCGAATGTCATGTTTACGGGAATTTTATGGAAAAAATCACTGCGCGTTAATAGAAAACTCAACTCTTTTTTAACTGCGGATTTTTGGCCATGATTACTTAATTCCCGGGAATTGTAAAAAACAATTACCCGGATTTTTTTATATCGTTTTGAAAGTTGGAAGGAGAAAAGAAACATGGAAATTAATTATTTAGCGTTGGGTGCTTTAGTGCTGACACTTGCCTTTTTTGGAGCTTTATATTTTTTGGATAAAAAGAAACATCTTGATTTTGGAATCCTTACCTTGTTAGGGACGGGTTTTGGAATTGTTGTCGGAATTCTATTTAAAGAGAACTATACATATGTCGAAATATTCGGTACAATTTATACACATGTAATTTCGGCGATGGTAGTTCCACTGCTTCTTTTTAGTATTATTTCCAGCATTACAAATCTTGGAGATTCTATTCATCTAAAAAAGATTGGATTAAAGTCCGTTTTGTTTTTGCTGCTGAATACATTAACAGCTAGTGTGATTACCCTGATTGCTGCGGTATCTTTAAAAATCGGCACGGGTTTTGCTTATGAGACTATTACGGATTATAAAGCAAAAGAAGTGCCAAATTTTCTGGATACACTGGTTTCCCTTTTCCCGCAGAACCTTGCTTCACAGTGGAGCAGCGGCGCAGTGGTGCCGATTGTAGCTTTTGCAATTATTGTTGCGGTAGCATATAATCATGCAGTAAAAACACAGGAAAATGTGAAACCGTTTAAAACATTTGTAGATGCAGGAAATAAAGTGATGGGGCAAGCAGTTTCTTGGATTATGGAGTTTACACCGTATGCCGTGCTTGCATTAATTGCACGGGCAGTTGGAAAAAGCAGTGTTGCGGATTTATTACCGCTTTTGGGAATTTTGGTGCTTGCCTATGCTTTGTGTGCGGTACAGCTCTTTGGAGTGGAGAGCCTCTTTATCCGCTTTGCTGCAAAATTAAACCCAATTTATTTCTTAAAAGGAATTGCTCCGGCTGCTGTGGTAGCCTTTACTTCTGAGAGCAGTATTGGAACGATCCCGATTACAGTTCGTCAGCTAACGAAAAAATTGGGTGTTAATGAAGATGTGGCATCTTTTACAGCGGGGCTTGGGGCAAACCTCGGTATGCCTGGTTGCGCAGGAATTTGGCCGGTATTACTTGCCGTCTTTAGCATCAATGTTCTGGGGATTTCTTATACACCGGTACAATATGCTTTTCTGATTGTTCTTGCATTGGTCGTATCTATTGGAACGGTTGGGGTACCTGGTACAGCGACGATTACTGCGACTGCTTTATTTGCGGCAGCTGGACTTCCGGTAGAGATGATTGTACTACTTTCGCCCATCTCTATGATTGTAGATATGGCAAGAACAGCAACAAACGTAGTTGGAGCCGCGGAATCTGCAGTATTGGTGGCAAAAACAGAAGGGTTGCTACAAGAAGATGTTTATAATGGGACAAAGGAAAAAGAGGAACAGCATTCGATCGCTGCTTCCCAGAAAATATAAAAACAGTGATAAGAAATGAGCAAAATAGATATGGAACCTCTTGATGTTAAATGATCATCAAAAAAGAGTAAGATAATATAAAAAAGAATGACCTCAATGGCTTTTAAACCCATTGAGGTCATTCTTTTCATTGTCAGTAAAAAAATCAAACGCCTTCAGTTAAGGCACGGGACAGCCATGCATCAGCAATATCCAAAGCAAGATATAGACCGCTTTTTTCACTGCTTTTTATAATTTGCTTACGTGTATGGACCGTCGGGTCGGTAGACATTAACTGAATAAAGACTTTGTCTGCAATTTCCATGTCCTGAACTTTCTTTTTGCTCTTGATTTCTAAACGGCAGACATAGGGGTCCTTCATATCGCCATAATAAAGGACGTCGCCGCTGCGGACAAGTGGCTTTCCTTTATAGGTTGGAAAATTCATTTCTTTTGTTTCGCTCATTCGCGTCCCTCCTTTTATACATTAAGGTATGATTTAAGCAATACCTGTAATAATTCATCTCGGTCAATTCTGCGTATAAGACTCCGTGCGTTATTATGGGTAGTGATATAGGTAGGATCTTCCGAAAGAATGTAACCCACCAGCTGGTTGATGGGATTGTATCCTTTCTCCTTCATTGCTGAGTAAACAGCAGTAAGGACCTGACGGATATCCTGTTCGCGATCAGACCCAATAGAAAAGGTCATCGTCTTATCCAACATGGAAAACACCTCCAATGAATTAAATGATACAACAAGCCATCCTTTTTTGCAAGGATAAAATCCGAAAAATTGGATATGTGGAGAATTATTACCTAAAAACAGCAGGATTAAGCACGTAAAGTGGCACCGGATTTCTCAAGTTCGGCGATTACCTTCTTGATGGTGGAATTTACGCGCTCTTCTGTCAAAGTCTCATCTGCAGAGCGCAGAATGATTCTGAAAGCAACACTCTTTTTGCCAAAAGCAATTTGTTCACCACGGTAAACATCAAATAGTTCGATATGTTCCAGCAGATTGCCGGAGCCTTTCTTAATTGCTTTTTCAAGGACAAGAACAGGAATATCAGCGTTGCAGATGAGTGCAAGATCTCGAGAGACAGCAGGGAACTTTGGCAGCGGCTGGTAAGTGATGGATTTTTGGCTGGCCTCATAGAGCATTTTAACATCCAGACTGAAGCTGTATGCACGTCCGCCAATTCCGTAATTTTCCATTACATTCGGGTGAAGCTCGCCAATCACGCCAAGGCGTTTGTCATCGATACTTAAGACAGCACAGCGCCCAGGATGATAGCTGTATTCTTCTTTGGAAGCTTTGATGTCCCAGTCATATATACCGATTCTGGAGAGCAGACTTTCCAGAATCCCTTTGCAGGAAAAGAAATCATAATCTTCTCCGTACATGCCACAGATCAAGGTTGCTTTTTCGATAGGCAGTTCATTTTCTGTTGTAGGAATATATTCGCTGGCCATTTCGAAGAGGCAGGCACTGTCATTGCGGTTGTTATAATTGCGTGCCAAAGTTTCCATCATACTGGGAAGTGCTACGGTACGCATAATGCTGGTGTCTTCTCCCAGCGGATTGGAAATCGTAATGGATTTGCGCAGGGAATCATCTTTAGGCATCAAGATTTTATCGTAATATTTAGGTGAAATAAAAGAATAGGTCATAATTTCGCTGGCACCGAGTGCAAGCATTGTATTGGAAATCTTCTGCTGGAATTTTTGTTCCGGCGTATATTTTCCCTGTGCGCCACCGGGAAGTGCCGCTCCCGGAATTTTGTTATATCCGTAAAATCTTGCAATTTCTTCGGCAATATCTGCTTTGTGCTGTAAATCCGGGCGGAAAGATGGAACAATGATTGTATCATCGTCGAATTTGCATTCCAACTTTTTCAAAATGTTTTTCATCATTTCTTTTGAAATATCAGTGTCAAGAAAGCGATTGATCCAATCGACTTCCAAAAGGATACGGCGCGGTTCATGATCGGAACAGTCGTCCACAATCATTCCATCCATGATATCTCCGGCATCTAAAAGTTCTACCAGTTCGCAGGCACGCTGCAGAGCCGGCAGGCAGTTTTGCGGATCAAGACCTTTTTCATAGCGGGAAGAAGCATCTGTGCGCATCCCTTGATCGCGTGCGGTAGTACGAATGGAAGCACCATTAAAACAGGCGGATTCAAAAACGACTGTATTGGTGTCTTCCATAATACCGCTGTATTCGCCGCCCATCACACCAGCAATTGCAATCGGCTTTTCGCTGTCAGCAATAATCAGCTGATTTTCGGTCAATGTGTGTTCTACATCATCAAGCGTTGTAATCTTTTCTCCGGCTTTTGCGCGGCGGATATGAATCTTTCCGTCTTTTACAAAACGCAGATCAAAGGCATGCATCGGTTGGCCATATTCCATCATGACATAGTTTGTAATATCCACAATGTTATTGATTGGACGAACTCCCATTGCACGCAGACGTTCCCGCATCCAAAGAGGACTGGGTGCCACACGCACATTTTTCACAATTCGGTTGGAGTAGAGGGAGCAAAGATCCGGCGCTTCAATTTTTGCATCTAAAAGTTTTCTGCAATCTCCAGCACCTGCTTTTACAATCGGCTTATGCTTTTTAAGCGGCAGATTGAAAGTAGCGGCAGCTTCTCGTGCAAGTCCGATCATCGAGAAACAGTCCGGACGGTTGTTGGTAATTTCAAATTCGACAATGGTATCATTAAAATTGAGTGCTTTCTGAATCGGCATGCCGAGTTCCAGTTTGCAGCCATCTTCTTCTGTAAGGACCATGATTCCGTCTTCGATAGCGTGCGGGAAATCATGAACAGTGAGTCCTAATTCGCCGACGGAGCAAAGCATTCCGTTCGATTCTGCACCGCGCAGTTTGCCTTTTTTAATTTTCTTTCCGCCGGGGAGAAGACTATTGTGGAGTGCTGCTGGAACAAAATCTCCCTTTTTCAGATTCTGTGCGCCGGTTACAATTTGAATTGGTGCATCGGAACCGACATCGACCTGTGTAATCCAAAGGTGGTCGCTGTCTGGGTGACGCTCCAAAGAGAGTACCTTTCCCACGACAACGTTTTGGATATCTTCGCCTTCTGTTTCCCAGCTTTCTACTTTACTTCCGCTGAGCGTCATTGCCTCAGTGAAGTCTCGCAATTTCATTTTTGGCAGATCTACGAACTCCTGAAGCCATCTCATTGATAAATTCATATGCTTTAACCACGCTTTCTATCCTAAGTTGATCAACCGAATTGTTTTAAGAATCGTACGTCGTTTTCATAGAACAGGCGCATATCGTCGATTTGGTAGCGGCGCATAACAACACGCTCCAGTCCCATTCCGAGAGCAAATCCGGTGTAAATTTCCGGATCAATTCCGCAGTTTGCCAAAACTTTCGGATGGACCATGCCGCAGCCCAGAATCTCAATCCAGCCTTCTCCTTTACAGAGACGGCAGCCTTCTCCGTGGCAGTGAAAGCACTGTACATCTACTTCAGCAGAAGGCTCAGTGAAGGGGAAGTGGTGGGGACGAAAACGTACGATACTGTCTTCTCCATAAAGACGTTTTACAAAAGTCTCAAGGGTTCCCTTCAGGTGGGCAAAAGTGATCCCTTTATCGACGACCAATCCTTCAATTTGATGAAAGATAGGGGAATGAGTAGCATCGACGGCATCACTGCGGTAGACACGACCGGGGCTGATAATACGGATAGGGGGCTTTTGCTTTTCCATCACACGTACCTGTACGGGGCTTGTCTGGGTACGCAGCAGAATATTTTCGTTGATGTAAAAAGTATCCTGTGTATCGCGTGCCGGGTGGTTTTTAGGGATGTTGAGTGCTTCAAAGTTATAGTAGTCAGTTTCTACTTCGGGACCATCTACGATATCAAACCCCATGCCGACAAAAATCTCTTTAATTTCATCAAGGCCAATAGAGAGCGGGTGCTTGGCACCAAGTGCCTGGCGTTTTCCAGGCATTGTCACATCGATTGCTTCATGCTCCAGACGGTGTGCAAGCTCTTGCTTCTTTAATTCTGCAGAACGTTTTTGTAATTCTGATTCGATAAAAGAACGAATCTCGTTTGCTTTCTGTCCAACTGCAGGACGTTCTTCGGCAGAAAGCTTTCCCATCTGTTTCAGAATTGCAGTGAGTTCTCCTTTTTTGCCGAGGTATTTTACGCGCAGATCATCTAATGGTTTTTGCTCATTGACTCCGTTGAGGTCATCCGATACCTTTTGACGGATTGCCTCTAAATCCTCTTTGATCATCTATAACATCCTTTCTTGAGGCTGGAACCGGAAAAATAAAAAGCCTTCATCCCCCAATAGAGGGACGAAGGCAAAACTTTCGTGGTACCACCCTGATTCTGTACTCTGACGACCGATAACGGGGTCTGCCGCTCTGCACCTACTTCATTTTATAAATGGTTCTGCACAGCCACTCCAAAGGGAAACTTTGCGAACTTTGCCGGTAAATGCGTTCTCAGCCGGGTGACGCATTCTCTCTTTACGGGCATTTTAAGACCGCTACTTTACTTTATCATCGTGTTTGTTTTTATTCAATTTACGAACTATTTAACTATATCACGCGCCTTTTTTATTTGCAAGCACTTAAAAGCATTTTAGGATAAACTTTTTCGCAGATTCCTTTATTTGTAAACAAAATCGAGGTGTGATAAAATAGAAAAAAGTGTTTTGGGAGGATTGCTTTATGGATGCAGTTGGAATTGATCTCTGCGAGATTTCACGGATTAAAGAATCGATGAAGCGGGAAAGCTTTTGTCGTAGAATCCTTGGGCAAAGAGAATTTTTGGAACTCCAGAAGCGCGGGTTTCCACCCCAAAGCGTTGCGGCTTCCTTTAGTGCGAAAGAAGCTTTTTCTAAAGCGATTGGGACTGGGCTCCGCGGATTTTCTCTTTGCGAAGTAGAGCTGCTGCATCGGGAAAATGGTGCTCCATATCTGCACTTTTCGGGGAAAGCGGCCCGTTTGGCATTTGGAAAAGAATTCATGGTAAGCGTTAGCCATACCGATACTTTGGTAACAGTGATCGTCATCGGAAAGGAGACTTCAAATGGAACTGATTTCGGAAAAATTCGCCCGTTCGATTTTAAAACCCAGAGCACAGAATGCCAATAAAGGAAATTTTGGAAGACTCCTTTGTATTTGCGGCAGCTATGGAATGGCAGGAGCCGCTGTCCTTTGCGGAGGCGGAGCACTGAGATGCGGAACCGGTTTAGTGGATATGGCGGTGCCGGAATCTATTTATCCGATCGTTGCTTCCAGACTCTTGGAACCAATTTATACGGTTTATCAAAAAAATGATTTTTCTCCGGTTGAATCCGCTTTAAAAAGGGCAACCGCTTGTGTGATGGGGTGTGGATTTTCAACCACATACCCAGATCGGGTTCGAACTGTTTTGAAACGGTGTCAGGTACCTCTTGTTTTAGATGCTGATGGATTAAACTGTATTGCAGAAGAAGCGGATACAATTTTGCCTTCTCTTGGAATGCCTCTTATTTTAACGCCCCACCCGGGAGAAATGGCAAGACTTACCGGGAGAACTATTTCAGAAGTGCAGAAGAATCGAGCAGAACTTGCAGCCTGTTATGCCGAAAAGTGGCATGCAGTGGTCGTCTTAAAAGGAGCCGGGACGATTGTCGCTTCTCCCAGCGGACAAGTCCTTCAGAATCCAACAGGGAACCCCGGTATGGCAAAAGGCGGAAGTGGAGATCTTCTTTCCGGGATGATCGGAGCGTTTCTTGCACAGGGAGCGGAGCCTTTTATGGCGGCTTCGGCAGGTGTTTATTTTCATGGACTTGCCGGAGACTTTGCTGCAAAAAAGTTTTCTCAGACCGCGATGCTTCCGCATGACCTTTTAAAAGAATTGCCGGAGATTTTCTTTTAAAGACTATCGTTTGGACAAATTTTATCTTTTTGTTTCAATCTTTCTCATTCTACACGGATCTTTCTAATTATGCATAGGATAGAGCAGCAAAATTCGGTGAATAAATCCGGATTAGTTTGCCAATGCTATCAAAGGAAAATCCTTTATGCGGAGTGTGAATAGATTTATGAATGTCAAGCGGGGAGATATTTTTTACGCAGACCTCAGTCCTGTCGTCGGATCAGAGCAGGGCGGAGTCAGGCCTGTATTGATTGTTCAAAACGATGTCGGAAACCGCTTTAGCCCAACTGTAATTGCGGCAGCGATTACAAGTCAAAAAGGAAAAGCAAATCTTCCGACGCATATTTATCTGGATGCCGGAGATACCGGTCTATCAAAAGACAGTGTGGTCCTTTTGGAACAAGTACGCACTCTTGATAAACACCGATTAAAAGAAAAAATGGGGCGCCTTGATCAACAAAGTATGAATCAGGTGGATCAGGCGATTTCCGTTAGTCTTGGAATCGGAGGACGCAGCAGGGCAACTACATAAATAGCCCTGCAAAACAAGAAAAATTACATGTCATTTCTTATTTTTTAGTGTTGCAAAAAAAGGATCAAACAGCCATAAAAGAAGGGATTCGAAGCGGATTAAAATCCGTTTTGAATCCCTTCTCTTTTTGACAGGTTTTTCCTAAGAACTTGTGTCATACTCCAAATAAGAGGTGAGAACTTCGTGCAGGTAATCTATGTGGATGTTCTTTTGGGAACAAATTTATTTGTAGATTTTTGCCTCCTGCTTTTAAATGCAAAATTTCTGCATTTGGAACCGAAAAAAGGGAGACTGATTTTGGGGGCATCGGTGGGAGCAGTGGGATCTTTAATTGTACTTGTTCCTACGATGGAGACATGGATTAGTTTTATTTATCAGCTGCTTTTGGCGGCGATCATTACATATTGTGCATTTGGCTTTTGTGGGAGAGCTTTATTTTTAAGACAGCTGCTTTCCTTTTATGTAATGAGTTTTGCCTTTGCAGGGATTATGCTAGTTCTTTGGTATTTCTTGGCGCCAAAAGGTCTTTTTATTAAAAACAATGTCGTGTATTTTGATGTGCCTCCGGTTTTGTTTATTGTATTAGTCGGTGTTTGCTATTTTATCATGCGAATTTTTCACAGAATTACCGGCAGAGGAGCTGTAGCCAATATAGATGGGACTTTAGAACTTTCCTTTGACGGAGAAAAAAGGAAACTGCGGTGCAAAGTAGATACTGGATGCGCCTTAAAAGAACCATTTTCAGGATTGCCGGTGATTGTTGCCGAACGAAAAGCTTTGCCGCAGCTTCCGAAAACGCCGCCGCGTCCGATCCCTTTTTCCAGTGTTGGAGGAGACGGTCTTATGCGGGCGTGGAAACCCAGCGATGCACAGATTCTAATTGGAGAAAAAGAAAAAAAATTAGGCCCCTGCTATGTGGCCGTATCAGACAGCAAACTTTCCGGAGGAGATTACGAAGCGTTGATACCGCCGGAATTATTAGATGATTTTATGTAAGAAAGAGGAGAACAAGATGGAACTTTTGGCAGAAATCCGAAAAATCATTTTTAGTTTATTAAAAGGGCATGTACATTATATCAATGGACCGGAAACACTGCCTCCGCCGCTCTCAAAAACGGAAGAAGCAAAAGTAATGCAGGACATTATGGATGGAAAACCAAATGCGAGGGAACCGCTTATTACGCATAACCTTCGGCTTGTTGTTTATATTGCAAAAAAGTTTGAATCACCCAACGCGAATGTAGAGGACTTGATCTCAATTGGAACAATTGGACTGATCAAAGCAGTCAATACATTTTGTCCGGAAAGAAAAATTAAACTTGCAACTTATGCATCTCGATGTATTGAAAACGAAATTTTAATGTATCTGCGAAAATCCAGTCAGTTAAGATGTGAAGTCTCTATTGATGATCCGCTTAATGTTGATTGGGACGGCAATGAACTTTTGCTTTCTGACATTTTGGGAAGCGAAAGTGATTTGGTTTCCGGTGGAGTGGAGCAAGAAGCGGAAAAAAGGATGCTTCTTGCGGCGGTACAGGGGTTGGTTCCGCGAGAGCGAGAAATTATGGAACTGCGTTTTGGGCTCAATCATCATAAAGAACATACGCAAAAACAAGTGGCTGATGCATTGGGAATTTCGCAGTCGTATATTTCCAGATTGGAAAAAAAGATCATTCAACGGCTGAGAAAAAATTTAGAAAAAGTTGGATAAAATAAAAGCGGCTGTTTTCGAAAAGCACATCGAAAACAGCCGCTCGTAATTCTTACATAAAAAGAACGTTACTTTTTAATTGAAGAAAAGCTTTAGAGAGTATCATCTTCAAAGAAATTGGTTTGATAATACTGAATCAATTCGGATTTTGTGTTGGCGCATTGACCATTCATGACGGCTTCCAGCAAAAAGCGAAGAATCTTTCCCATCTGTGGGCCAGGAGAAACTCCAGCTTTTAAAAGATCATTCCCATTTACTGCTAATTGTTTTAAAGAAAAACAATTTCCTTCCGCAATAATTTTTTGTGCATGGGTTTCAATGCGATTTAAATCCTCCAAACGGCTAAAATAAAGAGGATTTTGCCCAGCAGTATCACCGCGCTTTAAATCTAGAATCAAAAAGAAAAGCGGTTCCCCAAGCTTTTGCAGACGGCGGCGAATCAGATGTTCATCGTCGGTATAAAGAATGTCATGGTAATGTACGGCGGAAACGATCAGATCGGAAAACTTTTTCGGGCAGCGCAACCGGCGTAAAATCGCTTGGGATAAACTGACACCGGCTTTTCCGTGACCATGAAAGTGATCAATTCCATTTTTATCGGTTGTGTGACAGGAAGGCTTTCCAATATCGTGGAGTAAGGTGGCTAAACGTCGATCCGGTGTAGGGGGAACGTTTTCAAGAGCTTTAAGAGTATGATGCCAAACATCATAAATATGATAAGGATTATTTTGCGGGCATTTCGTTTCTGGCAAAAGTTCCGGAAGGAAGACAAAAAATACGTCTCGATATTCGTTCAAAATTCGTGCCGCGCCCTCTCCGCAAATAAGGCGGAGAAGTTCAGAATAAATTCGTTCCATTGCGATTGATTTTAAAAGCCACCGGTTTTGATGAATACTTTGTGCAGTTTTCGGCTCAATAAAAAAATCAAGAGTTGAAGCAAAGCGCAGTGCCCTTAAAATTCGAAGACCATCTTCTTGAAACCGGTCATCAGGATTTCCGACGCAGCGAATGATTTTAGCGGATAAATCTTTTTGTCCGCCAAAAGGGTCCGTGAGAGTTCCATCCCATGCCATAGCATTAATGGTGAAATCCCGTCGCTTTAAATCTTCAGTCAAATTTCGAGTGAAGACAACAGTATCAGGCCTTCGATGATCGGAATAATTTCCATCAATACGATAGGTGGTAACTTCTGCAGAGATGTTGTCTGCAAATACGGTAATGGTTCCATGCTGAATTCCGGTTTCCCGGCAATAAAATTCTTTTGAAAGGACCTCTTCCGCTTGTTTTGGGAGGGCAGAGGTGGTGATATCCCAATCATGGGGCTCTTTTTGGAGCAAAAGATCCCTTAGACAGCCTCCGACTAAACAGGCTTCAAAGCCAGCACTTTGCAAAGAAGTACAAATCTTTTTGATTTCTTCCGGAATCAAAAAATCCATGGATGTTCACTCCTTTTAAAGGAATAAATTTAGTATAGCAGGTTCATTTTAGGGAAGCAAGAATTCTTGGTTTTCGTTAATTTTTATGATAAATTCGGATTTTTCCATAAAATAAGGAAAAATCCGCTTTTTAGATTTATTATAAATCGGTCTGGGATTTTTGAAGATACATGGTATAATGAATAATAAAAAGTAAAAAGTGAGTAGGGAAATTTTGGGAAAAGATAAATCTATAGAAAAAAATTCTTCCATGGCTGATGTTAATCAATATTTATTTAATCGTCGTACTCTGATTGCATTGATTTTGCCTTTAGTGGCGGAACAGCTCCTGTCAATTTTGGAAGGGCTTGCAGATTCACTTATGATTGCAAGTGTAGGCGAGGCAGCTGTTTCAGGAGTTTCGCTGGTAGACAGTATTATGGTCCTTGTAAACTTGATCTTTTCTGCGATGGCGGCCGGAGGTGCCGTCGTTGCGGGACAATATCTCGGTCAGAAAAACGAAGAAAAAGCAGATGAATCCGCTCGGCAACTGATGTGGGTTATGCTGGCTTTATCCATCATCGTAACAGCACTTCTGTATTTGTGCAGATGGTTTATTCTTCATGTAGTGTTCGGTCAAATTGACGAGAATGTCATGTATAATGCGGATGTCTATTTATTGATTGTAGCAGCTTCTGTGCCGTTTATTGCTCTTTATAACGGTGGTGCGGCAATTTTTCGCGCGATGGGCGATTCAAAAACTTCTATGCGTGTTTCGCTCCTCATGAATATTATCAACGTGATTGGAAACGCGCTTTTGATTTTTGAATTTCACCGTGGAACTGAGGGCGTTGCAATTCCAACTTTGGTTTCACGTATGGTTGCGGCGTTTTTAATGCTCTTTTTGTTGAAAAAGCCGGGCAGAACTATTTCGATTCCTACAGACACTTCTTATCGTCCGGATTGGAAGATCATTAAAAATATTCTTCGGATTGGGATTCCAAATGGACTTGAAAACGGAATGTTTCAGCTTGGAAAAATCATTATTTTAAGTTTGGTTTCCACTTTCGGAACTTATTCTATTGCAGCAAATGCAGTGGGCAACACCATTGGAAACTTTCAGACAATGTCGGGGATGGCCATGTCTCTTGCTGTTGTTACCGTGATTTCACAGTGTATGGGAGCAGGCGATGTAAAACAGGCACGTTATTATGTGAAAAAGCTAATGAAAATCACCTACCTTTTCATGGACGTTTTTGGAATCTTGATTTTACTAGGGCTGCCTTTCGTTATGAAAGTTTATGGGCTTTCTCAGGAAGCCACGAATGCAGCAACGCTTCTTTTAACGATTCACGGCGTTTCTGCAATGTTGATCTGGCCTTTGTCATTTACACTTCCCAATGTTTTTCGTGCTGCGGGAGATGTAAAATTCAGTATGATCGTTTCAACAGCTTCTATGTGGATCTTTCGAATCATTTTCAGTTATGTATTTGGACAGTATCTTGGATTTGGCGTAGTCGGTGTGTGGGCAGCGATGATTGTGGACTGGATCTGCCGTATTAGCTTTTTTGTTCCTCACTATTTTCGTGGGAAATGGACTTCTTATAAAGCAGTTTGAGGATTTCTATTCGTTTACTATTTATGGAAAATTTAGATTAATCACTTAACTGAATATTCGGGATCAGAAGTGAGCATCCTTTTTTTAAACAAATGTTTAGGAGGATGCCCATCATGGCTTCAGCAAAAGTTGAAATCTGTGGGGTCAATACAGCAAAATTACAGGTGCTTACCGAAAAGCAAAAGATAGAGCTTTTAAAAAAGATGAAAGCGGGCGACCCGAATGCCCGTGAAGAATTGATCAAGGGGAATCTGAGGCTTGTTCTCAGTGTGATTCAGAGATTTACGAACCGTGGAGAAAATCCGGATGATTTGTTTCAGGTTGGATGTATTGGACTAATGAAGGCAATCGACCATTTTGATATTAATCAAGGGGTTCGTTTTTCCACTTATGGAGTACCGATGATCGTGGGAGAGATTCGTCGTTATCTGCGGGATAATAATGCGATTCGGGTATCCCGTTCTCTGCGTGATACCGCCTATAAAGCAATGCAGGCAAAAGAACGCATGACCGCTTCTCTCTCCAGAGAACCAACAATAGACGAGCTGAGCAAAGAACTCGGTCGCCCCCGGGAAGAAGTCGTTTTGGCACTTGGCTCTGTTGTGGAGCCGGTTTCCCTTTATGAGCCGGTATTTTCCGACGGCGGCGATACCATCTATGTAATGGATCAAGTGGGGGATCATAATGATGATAACAACTGGCTGGACGAAATTGCGTTGAAACAGGCGCTTCTTGACTTAAATAATCGGGAAAAGAAAATCCTTGCTCTGCGATTTTTTAAAGGAAAGACGCAGATGGAGGTTGCGCAGGAAATTGGAATTTCTCAAGCACAGGTATCGCGTTTGGAAAAAGCCGCTCTTGGAAAAATCAAAAGAAATTTATGAAACTTAGAAAACTTCAAAAAATGCTCACATTTTACTGATATGATTTTTCCACATTTATTTTTTAAAAAAGAAGGGTTGAACCCTATTTATGGAAAATCATCATGATTACTGCAATCAGAAGAATCGAAAACAAATTCCAGTGCTGATTGCAGTTGCTTGCTGTTGCATCGGAATTCTTGTTGCATGTATGCAATTTGGAGTTTTTAATCTAAAAAAATCAGTAGAAAATTCAGCTTCGAATGAGGAGGTACTTTCAGAAGAACCTTCGGAAACATCTTCTGAAGAACAAACAAGTGATTTTTCCCCGGGAAATATTTCCTGGGGAAAAGATGAAAATGGAGCGTACCTGAATGTTCCATATTTGAATCAAGATGATTTGCTGCCTTCCGGCTGTGAATTAGTCAGCTCTTTGATGATGATGGAGTATTATCATTATTCTTATACAGTAGATGATATCATTGATAATCTTGATATGGGGAACCTCTCGGAAATTAATGATTCAAATTATGATTATGCCGGACCCAGCCCGGAGGAGTGTTTTGTGGGGAATCCTTTAAATGGAGATGGATTCGGGTGTTTCCCACCGGTGATTCAAAAAATGATGAATCGGCTTTTAAAGGGTGGGCAGCAAGCAGTTGATACCAGCGGAGAAAGCCTCGATGATCTCGCAAAACAATATCTGGATCAGGGAAAACCAGTCCTGATTTGGACAACTATATCATGGGGGGCTGCATATCCATCTGATACTTGGCTTTTGACGGAACCCGGTGTCTATTCGATTCCGGAAGAAGATGTTTCTTCCAGCCTGATCACGGATCGGACTTATACATGGCCCGCTAATGAGCATTGCGTAGTCTTTGTTGGCTATGATGAAGACAATTTTTATTTTAATGATCCATATGCGGACAGTGGAATGGTTGCCTATTCTAAAGATCAGGCGAACCAGTGTTACAAAACAATGGGATATCGTAGTCTTGCTGTGGAATAAAGACATCCCCCCTGAACATAGATTTGGTGTACAGGGGGTGTTTTTATGACCTGCCGTGTTTTCGATATGCGGAGAAAAGAAGTAATTAATATTCGCAATGGGATGAGACTTGGGTGTGTGAATGATGTGGAAATTGATACGGAGACAGCCAATATCCTTTCATTGGTGGTATATGGACGTTTGCGCTTTTTTGGCCTTTTCGGAAGAGAAGAAGATCAGATCATTCCATGGAATAGAATCACAGTGATCGGCAGCGATACTATTTTAGTGGATTGTGACTTGCCGGTGCTGCCGGAGCGTCGGTCTTTGTTTTCACATAAAAAGAAAGAAACAGGGAAAAAGAGCTTGTACTAAAGACTTTGCTGTGATATAATACTTTAGCGCGAATCTGCGCAGTTATAAAAAAACGCACGCCGTGCCTGTGACAAACTGGTGCCCAATTTTGGGTTCTGCGTCACGCAAAAGGGCCGGCGGTGGAAAAACCAAGGAGGAAAAAAGAATGTCAGTCGTATCTATGAAACAGCTGCTTGAAGCAGGCGTCCATTTTGGACATCAGACCCGTCGCTGGAACCCGAAGATGGCTCCTTATATTTTTACGGAGCGTAATGGAATCTACATTATTGATCTCCAGAAGACTGTTAAAAAGTTGGAAGAGGCCTATAACTTTATTCGTGATATTTCTGCGGATGGGAAGAGCGTTTTGTTTGTCGGCACAAAGAAACAGGCTCAGGAGTCTGTAAAAGAAGAAGCTGAACGCGCTGGTGCTTACTATGTGAATGCTCGGTGGCTTGGCGGCATGCTCACAAACTTCCGTACCATTCGTCGTCGTATTGATCGTCTCCGTCAGCTCCAAGCAATGGAAGAGGACGGCACTTTCGATCTGCTCCCGAAGAAGGAAGTTGTTAAACTGAAGCTCGAAATCGAAAAATTGGAGAAATTCCTCGGTGGTATTAAAGACATGAAAGCTCTGCCGGGCGCACTCTTTATTGTTGATCCTCGCAAGGAACGCATTGCTGTTTCTGAAGCACGCAAGCTCCATATTCCGATTGTTGCAATCGTTGATACAAACTGTGATCCTGATGAAATCGACTATGTGATTCCGGGCAACGATGATGCAATTCGTGCTGTTAAGCTGATTTCTGCAACAATGGCAAACGCTGTAATTGAAGGCCATGAAGGCCAGCAGGGCGCTGCAGAAGAGCAGGAAAAAGTTGAAGAAGGCAAAGACGCAGAGTAATTAATTGAAGATTAACTGCTAATTACTAAATATAAACAAATCAAATATAATAAAGATTCGGAGGTATCATCAATGGCTTTTACCGCAAAGGACGTAAAAGAGCTCCGTGAAAAAACCGGCTGCGGAATGATGGATTGTAAAAAAGCACTTACCGCATCCGATGGAGATATGGACAAGGCGCTGGATTTTCTGCGTGAAAAGGGACTGGCTGCCGCTACAAAAAAGGCTGGAAGAATTGCCGCAGAAGGTGTTGCATATGCTGTTTCTGATGACAAGGCCGGCGTGATTCTCGAAGTAAATGCAGAGACGGATTTTGTTGCAAAGAATGCTTCATTCCAAGAGTTCGTTGAGATCTGTGCTAAGACAATCCTCAAAGAGAATCCGGCAGATTTAGATGCTTTGCTCAAATGTAAAGTTTTTGGCAAAGAGATCACAGTCGATGAAGAGCTTAAAGAAAAGATTTACAAGATCGGTGAGAATATTAAGATTCGTCGTTTCCAGCGCATGGAAGGCGTAACGGCTGATTATATTCATGCAGGCGGAAAGATTGCAGTTCTGGTCGGCTTTGACACTGATCCGGCGATTGCAGCAAAAGATGAATTTAAGGAGTATGCACATAATGTGGGCATGCAGATTGCGGCAATGAATCCGCAGTTCTTAGATCGTAATTCTGTTCCTAAAGATGTTGTTGAACACGAAAAGAAAATTGCAAGTGAGCAGGCAGCAGCTTCCGGAAAGCCAGCAAATGTCATTGAGAAGATGGTGGTCGGTAAGGTCAACAAAACGCTCAAGGAAATTTGTCTTGTCGATCAGGCTTATGTCAAAGATAGTAGCCTTTCTGTTCAGAAATACACTGAGCAGGTAGCAAAAGAGCTTGGCGGAAAAATTACAATTAAAGGATTTGTCCGTTACGAAAAAGGCGAGGGCCTAGAGAAACGCAATGAGAATTTTGCAGAAGAAATTAAGAACCTCGTTAAATAAAGGATAATCAAAAAGCACCGAAGCATTTTAAAAGCTTCGGTGCTTTTTTGAGGAGTTTTTAATTGCGAAAATTCATGTTCCGTAGAAAATATTTTTTATTCCGGGAGCAGTTCATGATTTTTAACAGCATTTTCTATTTTTTTAACAACAAATGGCCATAAGGGCGGCATGCCAATGCGTACCATATCCATTCGCTTATATACTTGAGAACGTGTAACACGCCCGAGCTTCCAAGTGTATCCGTCAGTAGCGACGTTGTTCAAAAATGGCTGTAGGCGGTCACAGGCAGCGGCATATTGTGCATCCGGCGTTTTCATTGCATCAAATTCTTCCCAAAGGGCTCGCATCTGAGGCCCCTGATCGGATGGAAGCTGAATGTATAATTTGTCTGCAGCTTCGGATTCTCGTACTGTTTTTGTTTGGTTTCCGGCGACATCATAAGCAAAAGTATCGCCGGCATAGATTTCGATTAAATCGTGGATAAGGCACATTTTGATTGCACGGTCGAGATCGACGTGTGGACATGCGTATTCATAAAGGACCATAGCCATCAGTGCAAGATGCCAACTGTGCTCTGCATCCGTCTCACGACGGCTTTGATCTGTTAAAACGGTTCTACGGAGAATGTTTTTCATCTTGTCGGTTTCCAGCAGAAAATGGAGCTGCTGTTTGATTCGTTCCTGTTCCAAAGAAATGCCTCCTTATTTTTTCTTGCGGAAGAAAATAGAGTATAAGCCACGATCAAATCCACCTATGATTGCTTCATAAGTGACCAGTCCCATTTTGTTTTTGGGCTGAGCCTCATTCCAAAGCCTGATAAAATGATTGGCGGCAGAGATGCCTTCCGGCCCAAAGCTTTGTAAAGCCGGCAGAACATACATCCCAATCCAAAAGCGGCGGTCATAAAATGAAATCCCCTTCAGTTTGAGACCGATTTCCTGAAAATAAGAGAAATAGCAGTCAAGCAATTCTTGGGCAAAAGCCTCCTGAAAAGCATTGTCACTGCCGGAAAGCTGCTGCGCAGCTGGCGAAAGCCATTCTTTGCATTGTTCAAAGTCTTCTGGATAGTTTCTGGAATTGTAGCGCTTTTGCTGCGGAAGAAAAGAAAAAATATTTTCATCAATTTTAGAAAGAATGGATTTTTTCAAAAGAGAATCACCTCTCCTTGTTTTTATAAGGAAAATTGTATCATGATTTTGGAATTTCGACAAGATTGCATTGTGAAATATGACTTTGTTTGATTGACTTTCCCATATGGATTCGATAAAATAATTAGAAATAGCTGTAGATCTCTACTGAAAAATAGACCTGCAGCGGAAAGGCGGCGCGTTAGATTGACAGTTCGGGAAAAAATTCAGGCTTTGCGTCGGGAGATGGACCGGTACAAAGTGGATGCTGTGATCGTTCCAACCAGCGATCCTCATTTGAGTGAATACCCACCAATGTGCTGGCAGGCGAGGAACTGGCTTACCGGTTTTACCGGAAGTGCAGGAACTTTAGTTGTGACGAAAGAAGAGGCCGGATTATGGACGGATGGGCGGTACTTTCTGCAGGCTGAGTCCGAACTTTGCGGCAGTCATATTAAACTTTATCGAATGGGAGTCAAAGGAGTTCCCACGATTTCGACTTTTCTCGCCGCTAAAATTCCGGCAGGCAGAGCAGCTGTAGATGGAATGGTTTGTCCAGCCAGAACAGCATTTGTAATTGAAAATGCGCTGAAAAAAGTAGATGCGGAACTGGTTGATCTTGATTTGATATCACGGATCTGGAAAGAAGGACGCCCAGATTTGCCCAATTCGGCGATTGTGACTTTGGCGGATTCCTTTTCAGGACAGTCTGCGAAAGATAAAATAAAATTAATTCGGAAACATCTCAAAGAATTGGGAGTGCAGGCACAGCTTTATAGTTTGTTGGAGGATACCGCATGGGGAACAAATCTGCGCGGCAGCGATATCGACTACAATCCCTTCTTCCTATCTTATTTTTTAGTTACGGAAGAGAATGCGATTCTTTACGTAGAAAAGGACAGGCTGTCTGAAGAAGCGCGGGATTCCCTCGAAGAAAATAACATCGAGGTTCGCCCATATGGCGCTTTGCAGAAAAACTTGCAGCAGGATTTTGGTGGCTGCAAGTTCCTCGTGAGTCTTCCTGATATCTGTTGGACTTGTGTGCGTTTGTTGATCCAAAATCCAACGGTCACTGTTGTTTATGGGTCCGATGTGATTAGGAATCTAAAAGGCGTTAAGAATGAAACAGAGCTTTCTAATTTACGCACTGCACATTTATGGGATGGCGTTGCTCTAACCAAATTTGCTGTGTGGTTATCCAACCGGATGAAAAACGGAACGCCTACGGGGGAATATGATGTCTGTGAAAAATTGAAAGCACTTCGTGCTGCACTGCCGGAAAATCGCGGTGAAAGTTTTGCAACCATTGCAGCTTTTGGAAAAAATGCAGCAATGATGCATTACGAACCTACAAAAGAAAAATATTCTATGATAGAACCGCATGGATTTTTGCTGATTGATTCCGGTGGACAATTTTTGACCGGTACGACTGATGTGACCAGAACATTTTCAATGGGGCCTCTTACTGAAGAGGAACGCGAGAGCTATACATTCGTATTGAAAGCCCATATTAGTCTTGCCATGGCGCATTTTCCGGAAGGAACGACCGGAGGAGCATTGGACGCGCTTTCGAGAGAACAAGTCTGGAGAGTCGGGCAGGATTATCGCTGCGGAACAGGACATGGAGTCGGATATTATGGCGGAGTTCATGAGGGACCGCAGAATTTTTGTCCGGGCAGCCCGATTCCGCTTAAAGTTGGCATGACGATTACAGATGAACCCGGCATTTATAAGGATGAAAAATTTGGAATCCGGATTGAAAATATGCTGGAAGTCGTTTTTTGGAAAAATACAGAGTATGGCGACTTTTATGGGTTTCGTCCGCTTACACTGTTTCCAATTGATACAACTCCGCTCTGCTTGGAGATGATGACGCGGGAAGAAAAAGAATATTTAAATCAATATCATAAAACAGTCTATGAAAAGTTGTCTCCTCTTCTTGAAAAAGAAGAACGTGAATGGCTGCAAAGGGCATGCCGCCCAGTTTCTGAAGGAGGAAATTTATGAGAAGCCTAATTGATCCGCTCGATTTGTCTATCAAAGAAATCGATTCTATTTTGGATTTAGCAGATGATATTGCAAAGGACCCGAAACGCTATCGCCATGTTTGTGACGGCAAAAAACTTGCGACGCTTTTTTATGAGCCAAGCACACGCACACGCCTGAGTTTTGAAGCTGCTATGCTCAATATGGGCGGCAGCGTGATGGGATTTGCTACCGCTGATTCTTCCTCTGCTACAAAGGGAGAAAGTGTGGCAGATACCATTCGTGTGGTTTCCTGTTATGCGGATATCTGTGCAATGAGGCACCCAAAAGAGGGCGCTCCGTTAAGGGCATCGCTCTATTCCAAAATACCGGTGATCAATGCCGGAGACGGAGGGCATCAGCATCCGACTCAGACTTTGGCGGATCTGATGACAATTCGGCAGAAAAAAGGGCGCCTTTCTCATTTGACGATTGGGCTTTGTGGAGATCTAAAGTTTGGCAGAACGGTCCATTCTTTAATTAAATCGCTTTCTCGATATGAAGGGATCAGCTTTGTGCTGATTTCGCCGGAGGAGCTGCGTGTACCAAGCTATATTCTTGAGGAAGTTTTAAAGCCAAAAAGGATTTCCTATAAAGAAGTCAGCAATTTGGAGCTTGCCATGGGGGAACTTGATTTACTTTACATGACCCGCGTGCAGAAGGAACGTTTTTTCAATGAAGCGGATTATGTCCGTTTGAAAGATACTTATATCTTGACTGAGGACAAGCTTCGCAATGCAAAACCGGATATGTATATTCTGCATCCATTGCCGCGTGTGAATGAGATTTCTTTGGAAGTAGACGATGATCCGCGTGCTGCTTATTTTGATCAGGTACAAAATGGTGTTTATGTACGAATGGCGCTGATGATGAAACTTTTGGGGGTGGAAAAGCCATGCTGAATATTGATTCTTTGCAGACTGGAATTGTCATTGATCATATTCCTGCCGGAGAAAGTATGCGTATTTATGAGCTCCTTCATCTGGAACAAATGGACTGTTGTGTTGCGGTGATCAAAAATGCACGCAGTACAAAATATGGACGGAAAGATATCATTAAAATTGAGGGCGATGTTAAGATTAACCTTGATGTTTTGGGGTTTGTTGATCCAAATATCACAGTCGATTTTATTAAAAATGGAAAAATTATTGAGAAAAAGACGATGAAACTTCCTCAGTATCTGAAAAATGTAATTAAATGCAAAAATCCTCGCTGCATTACAACAATTGAAGAAGAAATCGATCAGGTGTTTCAGCTTTGTGATCCTAAAACAAGACGGTATCGCTGCATTTATTGTGAACAAGAATATTCTCCGAGATCATAAAATTATTTTAGGCCGACGTTTTGGCGTCGGCCTTTTTTAATTGTTAAAATTAAAGAAAAATCCATAAATTTGAGCCCAAAATCAATTATAATAAAAAACATGATCTCATTTTTAGGAGCGTGACGAAATGAATTGGATTGATAAATTGGATCGAAAATTCGGAAGGCATTCGATTTCACACTTGATGTACGGGATTTCTGCTGTGATGTTGATTGTCTACTTCGCAAATTTGCTGACGAGGGGAACAGTTTATCAGCTGCTTGCTTTTAACCGTTCTTTGATCTTTTCGGGACAGATCTGGAGGGTAATCACTTTCTTGATTCTTCCGCCGAACAACTCTCCTATCTGGATTTTATTCAGCCTGTATTTTTATTGTCTGATCGGCAATGGATTGGAGCAGGAATGGGGCAGCTTCCGCTTTAATTTGTTTTATTTGATTGGTGCTTTTGGAGCAATTATTTCCGGCTTTTTGACAGGATATGCAGTCAATGATTATCTGAACTTTTCTATGTTTCTGGCATTTGCAGCAATCTATCCAGATTTTCAGATTCTTGTCTTTTTCGTCCTGCCGATTCAAGTAAAATATCTTGCCATTCTCGACGTCGTTTTTTATGCGCTTTCTTTTATAAGTGGAACTTTTTCAACTCGGATAGCAATTTTGATGGCACTTTTAAATGTGATTCTTTTCTTCGGCAGTGATTTTTATCATCATTTAAAAGGGGAATCCAGCTATCGGCAGACACGCAATAACTGGAGAAATTTTTATCGATAATGACTTGCAGAAAGGGAACATCCATGAAAAGAATTCGAGCCTTGGCGGTTTTACTTTGTTTTTGCATGATCTTTTCCGGCTGCAGCTTTCATGATTTTCCATGGGATTCTCAGAGTCAGCATCAGCAGACTCAAACGATGTCAGAAAGCGATTCACAGGCACAGGCACAGAAAGATTTAAAAATTGAACAAAAAAGTGATTATGAAAATTTGCCTGATGATGACTGCCGAACTCTTTATGATCAGCTTTTGTCTGGAGTATCGGAGATTTCTACTCAGCAGCAGTCTGATGGAAGCTATTCAATTCAGGAAGTCACTGTTTCGCGCTCTCTTTCCGCTGCACAAATTCGGGAAAGTGTAAGAGCAATGCGAAACGATCATCCCGAATACTTTTGGATAAGTACCGTTTATCAATATCGGTATTTTGGAGGCAATACTTCTGTACAGTTGTTTTCATATCTTTCTCCGGAAGAAAGCACTGAAAATTCGCAGCAGTTAAAACAGGTTATTGATGGAGTTCTTGCCGATGTATCGGAGAACAGTAGTGACCTTGACCGGGAGATTGCAGTCTTTCATGCACTTTCTAATCAATGCAAATATGATTTTGATGCCGAAAAAGACGAGAGTAAATGGCGGGCTTATACGGCAGTTGGAGCACTCCTAGATGGAAAAGCAGTCTGTGATGGGTATGCGCGGGCTATGGAGTTACTATGCGCTTATGTAAAAATCCCTTGTAGGATTATTTATGGCACCTCTAAGGGTAGCCCCCATGCTTGGAATTTGGTTAAACTTGATGGAAATTGGTATCATTTTGATCCCACTTGGATAGACGGCAACAGTATTCGTGTCTATGATGCTTTTAATGTAACAGACAAAGTAATTGAGCTGGATCATACAATCAGCCCTATCAATGGAGAAGAAGACGGAAATTTTGAAATGCCAGCCTGCACGGCAACAGAAGATAATTATTTCGTTGCGCGGGGGATCCATATTAATAGGACTAACGATTTGGATTCAGAAGGGATTATAAAAGCTTTAAAAGAGGCGATGCTTTCTGGAGATACAAATTTGGCCTTTTACATCGACCCTTCCATCGATTTTCAAACAGAATTAAAAGCACTTTTTTCGGGCCCTCCTTATCAATTTCAGCAATGGGTAGAGACAGCGGATTTTTTGCTGCCTTCAGAAAAACAGATTCATTATAATAATGTTCGTTATATTCCTTTTGAGGCAATGCATGGAATCAGCTTGCAGCTTGATTATCAGGAATCTTAAAAAGCAGATCATTTCTATAAAAAACGATCTGTATGACATATAAATAGTTATTAGGGAAAACGAGGAGGATTTTTAGTGTTACAGGATATTTTACCACATATTTATCATAATTCATTTGAGCTGCGTTCTGCAAAAGAGGACGATGCTGTTTTTATTTTTCGGAGAAACCAAGTCCTTTTAAAGGTCGCTGATGGTCAGTTGACCTTACCGCATATCAAAGATTTTTCACAGATTGCTCCGGAGCATTGTCGCTCCCTGTTTTCGATTGATGATACATGGTATTCCATGCTAAAGGAAGGCGAAATTACTCCACCGGAGGGGTATGACTATTATTCTACTGCGCAGTACCGAGAATTTCGTCCCATGGAAGTTCTATTTCCCTGTGCTGTCGCTGGAAGTTTGAATAGATGGTATCTGGATAATCGATATTGCGGTGCTTGTGGGGAAAAACTGCAGGACAGTGAAGAGGAAAGAGCTTTGCTCTGCCCTTCATGCGGGAAAATCTTATACCCAAAGATTTGTCCGGCAGTTATAGTTGCCGTTCGTGACGGAGATCGTCTTCTCTTAACAAAATACGCAGGACGCTCATTTAAAAGATATGCGCTGATTGCCGGCTTTAATGAAATCGGAGAGTCTATTGAAGAGACGGTTCATCGCGAAGTCTTTGAAGAAGTAGGATTAAAAGTTAAAAATTTAAGATTTTACAAATCACAGCCATGGGTATTTACCGATACTTTATTAATGGGATTTTTTTGTGATCTTGACGGAAAAGATCAGATTACACTGCAGGAAAGCGAGCTGTCGGTTGGCACGTGGGTAAAACGCAGCGAATTGCCGAAGGACATGGCAAAGCTTAGTTTGACTGGAGAAATGATTGAGCGTTTTCGCAAAGGAATTAGATAAATCAAAAAAAGGTGAAAAAAGGTGAAAAAAGGGGTTGACAAAAGGAAGTAGGTTTGGTATTATAGTAAAGCTGACTCGCGAGAAACGAGCGGCGCAGGACCTTGAAAATTAAACAACGAAAAGAGACAAAGGGACCCGTAAAGATTCCGAGAGGGATTGAAACGGAACGAGAAGAAAAACTCGTAAAAAACGGACAAAAAGAAAACACGCAAGTGTTTTGAAATGAGCTATAAGAAAGCTCTGAAATAGATTAGAGCGCGTAAGCGTTTTGATAAAATATTTTAGAGAGTTTGATCCTGGCTCAGGACGAACGCTGGCGGCGTGCCTAACACATGCAAGTCGAACGAAACTTAAAGGAAGAAGTTTTCGGATGGAATCCGATAAGTTTAGTGGCGGACGGGTGAGTAACGCGTGAGGAACCTGCCTTTCAGAGGGGGATAACGTCTGGAAACGGACGCTAATACCGCATGATATTTTTCTTTCACATGGGAGAGAAATCAAAGGAGCAATCCGCTGAAAGATGGACTCGCGTCCGATTAGCTAGATGGTGAGATAACAGCCCACCATGGCGACGATCGGTAGCCGGACTGAGAGGTTGAACGGCCACATTGGGACTGAGACACGGCCCAGACTCCTACGGGAGGCAGCAGTGGGGGATATTGCACAATGGGGGAAACCCTGATGCAGCAACGCCGCGTGAAGGAAGAAGGTCTTCGGATTGTAAACTTCTGTCTTTAGTGAAGATAATGACGGTAGCTAAAGAGGAAGCTCCGGCTAACTACGTGCCAGCAGCCGCGGTAATACGTAGGGAGCAAGCGTTGTCCGGATTTACTGGGTGTAAAGGGTGCGTAGGCGGTTCTGCAAGTCAGTTGTGAAAACTATGGGCTTAACCCATAGCCTGCAATTGAAACTGTGGGACTTGAGTGAAGTAGAGGTAGGTGGAATTCCCGGTGTAGCGGTGAAATGCGTAGAGATCGGGAGGAACACCAGTGGCGAAGGCGGCCTACTGGGCTTTAACTGACGCTGAAGCACGAAAGCATGGGTAGCAAACAGGATTAGATACCCTGGTAGTCCATGCCGTAAACGATGATTACTAGGTGTGGGGGGTCTGACCCCTTCCGTGCCGGAGTTAACACAATAAGTAATCCACCTGGGGAGTACGACCGCAAGGTTGAAACTCAAAGGAATTGACGGGGGCCCGCACAAGCAGTGGAGTATGTGGTTTAATTCGAAGCAACGCGAAGAACCTTACCAGGTCTTGACATCTATCGAAACCCTAAGAGATTAGGGCGTGCCCTTCGGGGAACGGTAAGACAGGTGGTGCATGGTTGTCGTCAGCTCGTGTCGTGAGATGTTGGGTTAAGTCCCGCAACGAGCGCAACCCTTACTGTTAGTTGCTACGCAAGAGCACTCTAGCAGGACTGCCGTTGACAAAACGGAGGAAGGTGGGGACGACGTCAAATCATCATGCCCCTTATGACCTGGGCTACACACGTACTACAATGGTCGTTAACAGAGAGAAGCAAGCCCGCAAGGTGGAGCAAAACTCTAAAAACGGTCTCAGTTCGGATTGTAGGCTGCAACTCGCCTACATGAAGATGGAATTGCTAGTAATCGCGGATCAGCATGCCGCGGTGAATACGTTCCCGGGCCTTGTACACACCGCCCGTCACACCATGGGAGCCGGTAATACCCGAAGTCAGTAGTCTAACAGCAATGAGGACGCTGCCGAAGGTAGGATTGGCGACTGGGGTGAAGTCGTAACAAGGTAGCCGTATCGGAAGGTGCGGCTGGATCACCTCCTTTCTATGGAGAACAGTTAAATGGAAGCATTTAACGACATTCCAAGGTCAGGTTTCCTGAGTCTCTAATCGTTGTTTAATTTTGAAGGCCTTGCAAAAGGACTTCAGTTAGGTGGAAGGGTAACAGCCACCAGTTATGGGGGTATAGCTCAGCTGGGAGAGCGCCTGCTTTGCAAGCAGGAGGTCAACGGTTCGATCCCGTTTATCTCCACCAAGGCTCCAAAAGGGAGTCGAAATAAAAAGATGGGCAGACGGTGAGAGCCGGAAGCCGGAAACATGGGCTTATAGCTCAGCCGGTTAGAGCGCACGCCTGATAAGCGTGAGGTCGGTGGTTCGAGTCCACTTAAGCCCACCAGCACCGAAAGGTGCAAGTTGTACATTGAAAACTGAATAAAGAAGTAGAAGCAGATATTGAACGCAACAATGAGTAAAATCATTGTTAGAAATTATTATCAAATCTACAATTTCATTAAGCGGTGATGAGAAATCATCACCTGCTGAGAACCAAAGAAGAACACATGGTCAAGCTACAAAGAGCGCAAGGGGAATGCCTTGGCACTGGGAGCCGATGAAGGACGTAACAAACTGCGAAAAGTTTCGGGGAGCCGTAAGTAGGCATTGATCCGGAAATATCCGAATGGAGCAATCCGGCTGGAGACATGTCCAGTCATCCCGACGTAAATTCATAGCGTCGGGAGGGGAACCGCCTGAACTGAAACATCTAAGTAGGGCGAGGAAGAGACATCAAATGAGATTCCGCAAGTAGTGGCGAGCGAACGCGGAAGAGGCCAAACCGAGGGGAGTAATCCCTTCGGGGTTCGGACAGCATAATGGATGTGGAACTTTAACAGAACAGCCTGGGAAGGCTGGCCAGAGAGCGTGAGAGCCGCGTAAGTGAAAGGGTGAAGCACCAAGCTGTATCCAGAGTACCGCCGGACACGAGAAACCCGGTGGGAATATGGGGGGACCACCCTCCAAGCCTAAATACTACCCAGTGACCGATAGTGAAGAGTACTGTGAAGGAAAGGTGAAAAGGACCCCGGAAGGGGAGTGAAAAAGAACCTGAAACCTTGTGCTTACAAGCACCGAGAGCCCGTCAATGGGTGATCGGGTACCTTTTGTAGAATGGTCCGGCGAGTGAATGTGACTGGCAAGGTTAAGGACTTCAGGTCTGGAGCCGCAGCGAGAGCAAGTCTTAATAGGGCGCAAGAAGTCAGTTATATTCGACCCGAAACCGGGTGACCTACCCATGTCCAGGTTGAAGTGGAGGTAAAACTCCATGGAGGACCGAACCGACTCCCGTTGAAATGGTAGCGGATGAGGTGTGGGTAGCGGAGAAATTCCAATCGAACCCGGAGATAGCTGGTTCTCTCCGAAATAGCTTTAGGGCTAGCCTTGTATTAGATTACCGGAGGTAAAGCACTGAATGGTCTAGGGACCGAAAGGTTACCAAAACCTATCAAACTCAGAATGCCGGATAATTGATGTACGGGAGTCAGACAGTGTGAGATAAGTTTCATTGTCAAAAGGGAAACAGCCCAGACCCACAGCTAAGGTCCCAAAACACGGTTAAGTGGAAAAGGATGTGGGGTTGCACAGACAACCAGGATGTTGGCTCAGAAGCAGCCATACATTAAAAGAGTGCGTAATAGCTCACTGGTCGAGTGACCCTGCGCCGAAAATTTAACGGGGCTAAATCGTGTACCGAAGCTTGGGATGCAGCAATGCATGGTAGGAGAGCGTTCTATACGGGGTGAAATCATAGCGGAAGCGATGGTGGACTGTATAGAAGTGAGAATGCCGGAATGAGTAGCGCGAAATGTGTGAGAATCATATTGGCCGAAAGTCTAAGGTTTTTGGAGGAAGGTTCGTCCGCTCCAAGTAAGCCGGGAGCTAAGGTGAGGCCGAAAGGCGTAGCCGATGCACATACGGTGGATATTCCGTAGCCGCCAAAAGATTTAAGATAAGTGACACCTTGAAAGGGCATGACCCGGGCGTTGGTTGACCCGGGCGTAAGGGACCGAAATTAGAGTAGGGAAGCATGCTTAGACGAGGGCGAGAAAAGCTTATTGTATATCTTAGGCGCCCGTACCGCAAACCGACACAGGTAGACAGGAAGAGAATTCTAAGGCCAACGGGAGAAGGGTAGTTAAGGAACTCGGCAAATTGGTCCCGTAACTTCGGAATAAGGGACGCCACAGAGATGTGGCCACAGTGAATAGGCCCAGGCGACTGTTTAGCAAAAACACAGGTTTCTGCCAAATCGTAAGATGACGTATAGGAGCTGACACCTGCCCGGTGCTGGAAGGTTAAGAGGAGATGTGCAAGCATTGAATTGAAGCCCCAGTAAACGGCGGCCGTAACTATAACGGTCCTAAGGTAGCGAAATTCCTTGTCGGGTAAGTTCCGACCCGCACGAAAGGTGTAACGATCTGGGCACTGTCTCAATTACCCGCCCGGCGAAATTGTAGTACCGGTGAAGATGCCGGTTACCCGCGACAAGACGGAAAGACCCCATGGAGCTTTACTGTAGTTTAATATTGGGTTTCGGTAATTTATGTACAGGATAGGTGGGAGACTTGGAAACCCCGGCGCTAGCCGGAGCGGAGTCAACCTTGGGATACCACCCTTAAGTTGCTGAAATTCTAACCTGCGGCCGTGAATCCGGCCGGGGGACATTGTTAGACGGGCAGTTTGACTGGGGCGGTCGCCTCCAAAAGAGTAACGGAGGCGCTCAAAGGTTCGCTCAGCACGGACGGAAACCGTGCTCTCGAGTGTAAACGCAAAAGCGAGCCTAACTGCGAGGATGACGGTCCGAGCAGTAACGAAAGTTGGAGTTAGTGATCCGGCGGTATGAGAGTGGAATTGCCGTCGCTCAACGGATAAAAGCTACCCTGGGGATAACAGGCTGATCTCCCCCAAGAGTCCACATCGACGGGGAGGTTTGGCACCTCGATGTCGGCTCATCACATCCTGGGGCTGTATTCGGTCCCAAGGGTTCGGCTGTTCGCCGATTAAAGTGGTACGCGAGCTGGGTTCAGAACGTCGTGAGACAGTTCGGTCCCTATCTGTCGTGGGCGCAGGATATTTGCGGAGAGCTGTCCTTAGTACGAGAGGACCGGGATGGACGCACCGCTGGCGCACCAGTTGTCATGCCAATGGCACAGCTGGGCAACTATGTGCGGATCGGATAAACGCTGAAAGCATCTAAGCGTGAAGCCGACTCCAAGATTAGATATCCCATGGCGTAAGTCAGTAAGACCCCTTGTAGACTACAAGGTTGATAGGCTGCGTGTGTAAGTACGGTAACGTATTTAGCTTGGCAGTACTAATAGGTCGAGGGCTTGACCATTAACCTTCTTTGGTTCGCGCTCTTTCTCTCTTCTACTTACCTTTATTCAGTTTTCAGTGTACAAAATGTGCATGTTTTATGCACCATTAGCTCAGTTGGTAGAGCACCTGACTCTTAATCAGGGTGTCCCGGGTTCGAGTCCCTGATGGTGCACCAAACTACTTCCGGGCTGCCAGCTTGGCTGCCCGGTTTTTCTTTTTTAAGGTTAATATTTATAGTCCCTGTTGATTTTAAATCAGCAGGGACTTTTTTTAAGCTCACTCGCTTTTTACGGGTGGGCTTGATTTTATATGCTTCCTAAACGTTAAACGGTCCGATTCATATGAATCTGTTCAATTTCAGAAAAATATTGGAACAGAAGCTCTAGAAAATATTTTGAGGGATGTGACAAGTACCGCTCTTTATGTCGAATGAGAGATAAGTGTTGGTTTAATGGTTCGTTTTGACAGTAAACTGGGAAAATATTAATGTCTTCCGGAATGTCTTTTCGCTGATTCACAAGGCACATTTGCGAAGCAAAGCAAGCAGCCAGTTTTTTAAAGCAGATAATCGAGCTGATCTGCGTATAAGAACTCGTCATATATACTTTTGGGATTATACCGCCGTTATCAAAGCATTCTTTAATTTTACGCCCCATTCGGTTTGAAAGAATGCAGAATGGCAGCTTGGAAAAATCGTTGATATTGGCTCCATGAAGCGCCGCCGCTTTCAGTGACTCTGCCTCTTCGTGATAATACTGCTGTAAAAGAGAATCAGCTACGCAGAGGTAGATCTGATCAGTCATTAAATCCCAATTGAGCAGTTTGGAATTTTCTCCTTCCGATAAGACAATCGCAAAATCCAACTCTCCGTCAAGGACCATGGGCTCGAGTTTTGAGGAAATTGTATCCGTAATCCGAATTTCCACGTTTGGATATCTTGCTGAAAATTTTGGAAGAATATTTGGTAAACACGCATTCATTCGCAATGTACTGGCGCCAAAACGCAGAACACCACGCTCTTCTTTCTTGATATCTGAAAGAATATCTTTTAAATTCGTTTGCTCTTTATTGACGACATTCGCAAAAGCCAACACAAATTCCCATTAGATTGCCATGCCTTCAAATTGACTATTATAGAGCTTTGCATAAAATCCGTTCGCGGCCAGCAGAGAATCGTGTGTACCTTTTTCTATAATTTGTCCCTCCTTCATAACGAGGATAACGTCTGCTTCCCGAATGGTAGAGAGGCGGTGGGCAACAATAAAACTGGTTCTGCCTTTCATCATTTCTGAGAATGCTTTTTGGATCTGAATTTCTGTGCGTGTATCGATGCTAGAGGTTGCTTCATCCAAAATCAGCATTGGAGGTAAGCAAAGCATAACACGAGCAATGCACAAAAGCTGCTTTTGTCCTTGACTGATACTGTCGCCATTTTCTTCAATAACTGTATCATATCCATGAGAAAGCCGAGAGATAAAGCCATGTGCGTGTGCGGCTTTTGCAGCTTCGATGACTTCTTCGCGAGTAGCGTCTGGTTTTCCATAGGCAATGTTTTCAAGAATAGTTCCTTCTTTTAACCAGGTATCCTGGAGCACCATACCATAACTTTTTCGTAAACTTTTTCTTGTAACACTCCGAATGTCGGTACCCGATACAGATATGCTACCGGAGTTCACGTCATAAAAACGCATCAAAAGGTTAATTAAAGTCGTTTTTCCACAGCCAGTTGGGCCAACTATTGCAACGCGTTCGCCAGAATAAACAGAAAGATTGAAGTCACGGATCAATTCCCGATCCGGTACATACTGGAAGGCCACGTCTTTGATAGTGACGCTACCATCTACGTTTTTCGGAGAGAGAACCTGCGCATCTTCTGCATCTGGAATTTGATCTTTTGCATCCAAAAATTCGAATACACGTGCGGCACAAGATAGAGCGTTTTGCATTTCGGTAATGACGCCGGAAATTTCATTGAATGGTTTTGTATACTGGTTTGCATAAGTTAAGAAGCAACTCAGCTCACCGATTGTAATTCCGCCGCTGATCGCTATCAGGGAACCTACAAGGGCAACACCTGCGTAAACAAGGTTGTTCACAAAGCGAGTTGATGGATTTGTAATGCTAGAATAGAAAATTGCTTTCAAGCTAACAGTGCTTAGCCGATCGTTGACTTCATCGAAATCTTTTAAATTTTCCTGTTCGTACCCGAAGTCCTGCACTACTTTGACTCCTTCAATTCGTTCATTGATAAGAGCTGTTTGTTCACCGCGGACGGCGGTTTGTTCTCTAAAGTAATGGTAACTCTTTTTTGCGATAAACGCTGCGACTACGAGGCTTAGGGGGGTGACACCAATTACAACAAGTGCAATTGGCAAGTTGACTGTGAGCATAAATATCAGAGTACCCAAAATTGTTAAAACTCCGGAGAAAAACTGAGTAAACCCCATCAGTAAGCCGTCTGAAAAGAGGTCAATATCGGCTACTACACGGCTTAAAAGATCACCGGTTTGATGGGCGTCAAGATAGGAGAGAGGCAATTTTTGTATTTTGTGGATGGATGAATCTCGCAAATTACGACTGACGCAATATGTGATGTGGTTGTTGCTGACACCGGAAATCCACTGACCAAGTCCAGCAACTCCTGCGACAATCAAAATTTCGAGAAGTATATTCTTTACGCCAAAAAAATCCACTTTACCTTCGCCAATCATGAAATCAATCGCGCGTCCGGCGAGGATAGGAATATAAAGCTGACCAAAAACGGAAACTGCCGCAGAGATAATGCTCAAAACGATGAAAATACGGTATGGTGTAATTAATTTTAGAACACGAGAGAAAGTGGCGTGCTGATGTTTTCGATCCTTTTTCTGAACTACCTGCTTCATGCCATTTCCTCCTTCTTTTGAAATTGGCTGTTGTAGATGTCCAGATAGATCGGACAAGTTTTCAGCAGATCTTCATGCTTACCAATCCCGACAAGCTTTCCTTCATCGAGTACTAAAATCTGATCGGCATGGCAAATGCTGTTTGCACGTTGGCTGACAATAAAGGTTGTCATGTTCCCGGGAAGCGCAGCTAGTGCTTTTCGGAGTGCTGCATCGGTTGCATAGTCTAGAGCGCTCGCAGAATCATCCAAAATCAGGATCTTCGGTTCGGCGACTAATGATCGGGCAATAGAGAGCCGTTGCTTTTGGCCGCCGGAGAAGTTTCGCCCGCCCTGTTCGACAGGTTCATCAAGACCTTTTGGCTTTCCTCGAACGATTTCGGACGCTTGCGCGGCATCGAGCGCTTTCCAGAGTGTTGCATCATCAGCATCCTCATTACCCCATTTAAGATTACTGCGGATTGTGCCAGAAAACAGCTGCGCTTTCTGCATGACAGTACTGACATTGCTTCTAAGACTGTCTTTATCGTATTCACGAATGTCATGCCCAAAAATTTTTACTGATCCGGCTGTTGAGTCATAATAGCGGGGAAGAAGACTGACAAGACTTGTTTTTCCGCTGCCAGTGCCGCCAATAATGCCAATTGTTTGCCCTTTTTTTGCGGTAAAGGAGAAATCTAAAAGGCTTTCTTCTCCGGCACCAGCGTAGGTCAAAGAGACATGACTAAATTCGACAGCGTTTTCAGACGAAGAAGAGTCTACTTTTTTGTTTCCGAATTTCATCTGGGACTGCATCGCCAGGACGGCATTAATTCGTTCGGAACAGGCAATCGCTTTCGTTATTTGAATAATCAAGTTCGCAAATTTTACAAGTTCCAGAAGAATTTGATTCATGTAGTTCACAAGAGCAACAATATCACCCATCGCAAGAGTCCCGGTATTGATCTGGAAGGAACCAACTTGCAGAATTGCGATGATTGCTAGGTTGATGATCACGTATGTAAGTGGATTCATCAGTGCCGAAATTTTACCGACACGAAGTTGACTATTTGCAAGAGAAGCATCTGCTTTTTCAAAGCGTGCAGTTTCATCTGCTTCGCGCCCAAATGCTCGTACGACACGAACTCCGGTTAGATTTTCGCGGGTGATACCAGTGATTTTGTCAAGGCGACTTTGAACATTTTTATAAAGGGGAATTGTTTTAAGCATAATTCCAAAAATCACAAAGAAAAGGATAGGAATGGCGCCAACAAAGATTAGAGCAATTTTTCCATTAATAGCAAATGCCATCACTGTTGCACCAACAACAATAAACGGGGCACGTAGGAGTAACCGCAAAAACAGATTGATTCCATTTTGAAGTTGGTTGACATCGCTTGTCATTCGAGTAATTAGGGTTTCGGTTCCCATTGAATCCGCTTCGGAAAACCCTAATGACTGAATTTTGTCAAATAGCTTATGTCGAACTCCGGTACAAGCTTCTACGGCAGCTTTTGCCGCAAAATACTGCGCAGTAATGCTGCAAATGAGTCCGATAACACCAAGGAGTACGATCAGACCACAGCGAGTAAAAATATATTTGGAGTCTTGATTTGCAATTCCATTGTTGATAATGTCTGCTGTAATAATAGGAATCAGTAAATCAAACATTGCCTCAAGCATTTTAAATAATGGTGCTAAAATGCTTTCTTTCTTATGATGCTCCAAAAATTTTAACATTTGCCTCAAGTTTCTCATCTCGTTTCTGCATGTCCATGGGAGAAATTCATATACGATAAATCATTCCAAAAATGGCCAATACTTTTTCCTATTTTACACCCCCAAAAAGGCATAGTCAATTTGCCATGCTTTTTGCAGAGTATTACAGTGTAAAATGAAAAAAGCTGGCAGTTATTCATTTAACTGTCAGCCTCTTTATTTTATTTGGGCCCTATTTACTGATATTTTCCGCATTTTTGTAAATGGTTTTTATTTCTTCCTTGGATATGATTTTAGAAAGAATATAGGCTATTATAATGATTCCTGGAATATCCACTAATAGTCTCGTAACTGCAAATTTTGCGCCTAACGCTGCCGTTTCAAATAGAAACATCGGTATTTTCGTTGTTGACCATGCGCCGATAAAAATGAGAATATTGCTAAACTTAACACCCTTTTTCATAAATATGGCAGCAACTGGGAAAGCCCCATAAAGCGGACCTGCTGCTGCTGAGCCAATAAATATAGAAAGCAAAATTCCCTTTAGCCCAGAGCCTTCTCCCATATATTTAATCATTGTTTCTTTTGGTACCCACACATCAAGCAACCCGAGCAAAATAAATATTGGTGGAATGACAAGCAGCATTTGTTCGATCTGATAGGCTGAATTGCTTATAGCCTTAAAGCCGAGTGGGCGGTTAATCAGTGTTAGAATTCCTATTGCAGCTAAAGCTATTAAAAACGCACGGTATCTTTTTAAGATTGCTTTTACTTTCATATTAACCTACCACCATTCCTATTATATAAGCGACAATAAAAGAGAAGAAAAATGCAAATACATTTCTTAAAATTGTTAGTCGTTTCCCAAAATATTTTATTTCAACAGGCATAGTTACAACGCCCACCATCATTAAGGTGGAAACAAATGCGCCAATCTGCATATATCCGGCACCACTCTGCAGAAGCATTGCCGCCGTTGGAAATGCGACAAAACCAGGAATTAGGGTAACAGCGCCAATTAAAGCGGAAACTACGACACCAAACCACCCTGAATTTGACCCGATTAGTTTAGAAATGATTTCGGTATTTAACACGGCAAGCAATATTCCCACAAGCAAAATGACAACCAGAAACTGGGGCATAATATTTTCAAAAGACTTCCATGCTTTTTTAAGAGATAGTTTGGTCTTCTTTTTGTCTTTAAAAAAGGAAATTGTTAAAAGAAGGAGGGCTACTCCATACAATATAAATGTGTCCACACATTAAAACTCCTTTTTACGATTTGTTTTAAAAGTCACTGTTTAGGATGGCTTTAAAATAAGTTTTTATGTTTGCAGCAGGTATGCTTTTCTATAACTGAGTCCGGCGTTGTCAGTTCTTTCAGTAAAATACCGGCATAAGCGCTGCCTTTTTTGCTGATTTTATAATGGGTCCATTTGCCTTTTTGCTGACTTTCTACGATACCGGATTCAACAAGAATCTTCATGTGATAAGAAAGACCTGATTGCCCTAAGTCCAATTGTTCCAGCAAAACGCAGGCACATTTTTCTCCACTGCGCAGAAGTTTAAGTATCTTTAGACGATTTTCATCACAAAAGGCTTTAAATATTTTTGTCTGTTCTTCATAAATGGTTGCCAAATGATCACCTCATATCAAAAATATTTGATATGAGATTAGTATATAAATAAAAAGCTAATTTGTCAATAAAATTTACCTGACTGTTTATAAGGAAAATTTGACCATAAAATAATGCAGCTTGTGTTGTTTTAAATTGAATGATAAGATATTGATAAACCGTCTAATTTATGCTGCGGACAAAAGATAACACAAAAAGTCGGGAGCAGCTGCTTTAAAAGGAATAAAATGAAAATACAGATGAGGAGATGTGTACATGGGCTGGGTTGAATGTATTGGTGAAGCAATCAACTACATTGAGGACAATATCACAAACGAACTGACAGTCGAAAAGATCGCGAAGCAGGTGTTGCTATCTCCTTTTTATTTTCAAAAAGGATTTACTATGCTTTGCGGCTTTACGGTTGGAGAGTATATGCGGGAACGCAGACTTACGCTTGCCGGCAGTGAGCTTGTGTCTACTGACAAAAAGATCATTGATATTGCCCTAAAATATGGTTATGATTCACCGGACAGCTTTACCAAAGCATTTACCCGTTTTCATGGTGTCACACCGACTGCTGTTCGAAAAGACGGAGCAATGATAAAGTCTTTTGCTCGGCTTAAAATCAAGTTTACTTTGGAAGGCGGTTATGTTATGGATTACAAAATTGTTGAAAAAGATTCATTTACAGTGATGGGAGCATCCAAAATATTTAAGTATGATAGCGCAATGACAGAAATTCCTAAGTTTTGGCTCGGACTTCATCAGCCTGGAAAAGAGCGGATTGTATGTGGAATGTATGGAATTTGTATTGACGAAAGTATGGGGTCGGATGAATTCGAGTATCTGGTTGCGGACAATTACGATCCTACGGTAGAGGTACCGAAAGGTTTTATTACAAAGGTCATTCCCGCATACACTTGGGCTGTTTTTGCCTGCAAAGGCGGAATGCCCCAGTCCTTACATGATGTGAACAAAAGAATTTTCTCGGAGTGGCTGCCAAACAGCAAAAACTATGAAATTGCGGCTGGCTACAACATTGAAATGTATAGCAATCCTGCTAGGTATCCAAAGGGGATTCAGGATGAAAATTATTACAGTGAGATCTGGATCCCTGTAAAAGGAAAGGAAAGTAAATGAATATATTAGTCATTAACGGGTCGCCGAATAAAGAAAGAAGTGCTACGCTGGCTTTAACGAAAGCGTTTCTTCGTGGTATGAACGAAACAGCGAAATTCATTCATACAGCCGATTTGCAGATAAACCCCTGCCGTGCCTGCTATGCATGTTGGATGGCAACGGGCGGACACTGTGTGCAAAAAGATGATGCTATCTCAGTGTTGGAAATGATTCGCGCAGCGGATCTTGTGATCTGGTCGATGCCGATTTACTGTTATTCAGCCCCGGCACAGTGTAAAGCGTTAATGGATCGGACACTTTGCTTTAATAAGCCTCAGATGTATATTGGAAAAGATGGACGTGCGCATCATTATGGCTATGAAGACGGCACAAAGAAAACTGTGCTTATAACAAGCGGCGGGCTGCCGGATATTACCGGAAACTTCGATGGACTGGTTTTTCAATTAAAGCACATGTTTGGACCGCATACGGCTACAATCTGCTGCGCTGAGGGTGCACTTTTGATGCAGGAGGATACAGCCGAAATCGTCAAGCCATATCTGGATGCGGTGGAACATGCTGGCGCAGAGTATAAAGCGGGTGGACACATTTTGCCTAAAACGCAGGCGATTCTCGATACTCCGTTTATCCCACGGGAGGATTATATCCGTAATGTTAACAGTCTGTTTGAAAAGATGAAAAAATGCTAAGATGTTTTTTGCTCTAAGTATTCGTAAAGAATGAAGTCTATTTTTTACTTTATTTGAACGAAATAAAATATTCAGATAGAAAAGCTCCGCAACGGAAAAAATTACCGCTGCGGAGCTTTTCTTGTTTTAATAAATAATAAATGATAAAAAGTTTTTGCGTTAGGCAGAAGTAGCTGAATTAACGATGGGTTACAGCAAATCAGTTGCAATATAATTGTCAGTTTATGGTGTATTGCTATAGAAAGGAATGTGATACAATAAAAATATAAATTGTAAATTAACCGATTAGGTTAAATATTTGCCGTTTAGATGCTGTTTAGATGTACCATAAAAATTGAGGTGAAAAGCATGGCAAAAATCTTGATTGTGGAAGATGAAGAACCCATTTCTAATCTAATTCGGCTCAGCCTGAAAAAAGCAGGACATGTATGTGAGTGCGTTTTTGATGGGGAAGAGGCTGCAGATAAGCTCGAAGAGAGTACATATGATTTGATTCTTTTGGATGTAATGTTGCCGAAAATTGGCGGCTTTGAATTAATGGACTATATCCGTCCCATGGGGATTCCGGTAATCTTTTTAACAGCGAAAAGCACACTGGAGGATCGTGTCCATGGATTGAAAATTGGAGCGGAAGATTATATTGTTAAGCCATTTGAAATCGTAGAGCTATTAGCACGGGTTGATGTTGTTCTGCGGCGCTACCACAAAACGGCCAATATTATAGAAATCGACGGCCTCACGGTGGACATGCAGTCTATGCAGGTCAAGCGAGATGGAAAAGAGATTTCGCTAACACCCAAGGAATATCAAATTTTGTTGCTGTTTGTCCGCAACCCGGATACAGCGCTGTATCGAGATACTATTTATGAACGCGTATGGGGCGGTGAAATGGAGTATGGGAGCAAGACAGTTAGTCTCCATGTACAGCGGCTCCGGAAGAAAGTCGGATGGGAAAAGGAATTACAAGTGGTGAATAAGGTGGGCTATCGGCTGGAGGTGAACTAATTGAAGTTTCGCTGGAAGATCACATTTTGTATGATCTGCCTTCTATCGTTGCTGTTTGGTATAGGCGGCAGCGCTTTGATTTCTATTTCTTTTCAGTCATCGCTGAATCGGGAGGAACAGTCCGCAAGAGAGTCTTATCAGCAAGTGCTTGGAGCACTTCAAATGGCGGACAAACTAAATTCATGGATAGATGAAAAAAGTGCCGCCGATACCATTAGTCAACTGACGCCTCAAGAAACGTATTCAGCAATCGAACTATCTTCGGACGATGGAACTCTTTATACAAAGGGCGATTTTACAGCGGATTTCATGGATCTATCTGACAAAACGAATGACGGATATTTGGCGGTTGCTTATCTCAAGAATACAGAAGGCACGCCATTTCTGCAGGTATCCAGCAGCTTTCAGATTGGCAGAAAAACATTATGCCTAAATTTGGGATATGATCTGTCTGAACTCTATGCCACTCGTGCTCTACAGCAACGGGTATACTACGAAATTTTTGCTTTAATGTTGTTGTTATGCGCAATAATGGCATGCGGTATCTCATGGCTGCTCACACGACAAATGTCCAGTCTATCGAAAGCATCCCGTGAGATTGCATCCGGCAATCTTTCTTACCGCTCTAATATTCGCTCCGGCGATGAGATTGGTGCGCTGTCTAAAGACTTTGACGCTATGGCGCAGAAGGTGGAAGACAGCGTTCAAAATCTTGAGGACGCCGCTAGACGACAGGAGCAGTTTATGGGCAGCTTTGCCCATGAGATGAAGACACCGATGACCTCCATTATTGGTTACGCTGATTTACTGCGGGGACAGTCCCTGACTACTGAAGAGCAAATTGATGCAGCCAACTATATTTTTTCGGAGGGCAAACGTCTGGAAAACTTGTCCTTCAAATTGCTGGATATCTTCGTTGCAGACCATCGCGAAATTATCTTAAAACAAGTATCACCGGCTGGAATTGTTAGAAATCTTACGGAGCATCTGCGCCCTATCTATGAAAAGAGCGGCATTGAACTTTCCTGTGAATGTGAAGAGGGAACATGCATGCTGGATTCGGATCTTACCCGTATGCTGCTTCTAAACCTGATGGATAATGCCCGTAAAGCACTGGATCACGGCGGCCATATTGGGATTACTAGTTCCATGCTTGAGGATGGATGCCGATTGATAATCGCGGATAATGGAAAAGGAATCCCTCGGGAGGCTTTACAGCATCTGACCGAGGTGTTTTACCGCGTTGATAAGTCCAGATCCCGTGCTCAGGGCAGTGCTGGCCTTGGCTTGTCACTTTGTGCCAAAATTGTAGAGCGGCATCATGGGACAATTCACTTTGACAGTAAGTTGGGTACTGGAACAACAATTACCGTAGACTTGAAAGGAGGCAGAATATGAAGCGGGCTATTCCGATTCTGCTTATCTTTTGTGCCCTTCTTGCAATCGTGTCTGGTTTTTTTCTGCCTAGTTTTGTTTCTGCGATGCAGGATCAGAAGCTTAAGACAAAGGTCAACACCTATGAGACTTCTAGCCTTCAATTTCATCCTGTTACGCAGTTAAAAGACAGCCTTCAGTTATTAACTGGCGAATACACGACAGAGTATCTGGAGAACGGAAGCAACTTAGATGGCGATGGTGCTTATCAGGCAGCATTGGATACCATGCGATTTATGGCGGCGCAGGGTGCAGCCGGGATTTTATCAGAAAAATGCCCGGATCATACAGAAATGCCGTTCCTTGTGGTGTCGGCTGACAAAACCATGAGTGCGATTATGTGGCGTTGTGCACTTTACAGTAAGAGCTTCAATAAGTGGATTGATATTCTAATTGATGATAGCAGCGGAAAGATGCTGGCGTTCAATATGATATCTGATCAAGCGGTTATTGATGCACAATCGACAAAAGATGCAAAAGAACAGGCCAATAAATTTTCTAGTAAGCTGGCAGATATCTGTTCCAATTATTACGGATGGAAAACTGAAAATGTTCAGATAAACGGTGTTTTAACAAAGGATAATTTATCCGACTATTCTATCAAGGGTTCCATCAAAATGCGTGATGATGGGGGTGATTTGGTGGTATTTCCATTAACAATTTCTGGAGACCAATACACATTTAATACATTACTCAGATTTAGGGGAATCATCAGTTGATGCCAAATTGATGCCGTATTGATGCTGAATATAGGAAGCACTTTGTTATCATTTCTACCGGATTTGATAAGGAGTGTTTTTTTATGAAAAATACAGAAGATTATACGAGGCACGAACGACGTGTGAGGAGACGCAGGGCTCGCAGAATGCACCGCGCTTCAGTGTGCTTACTGTTACTGATATTGTTTTTTGGAGTTCGCGCGTTAGTTCAACCCACTGATAAAAATGAAAACCAAGCTTCAGGGAAAGATGTATCTTCAAAAGACACTCATTTGGCTTTGCAGAATGGATATTCTTGGAACGATGACACGGTAGCTTCTAAAGGTGATGTGGTTACAGCAAATGAATTAAATCTCCGCTCAGGCCCTAGTGCCAAATATGGCATTGTCTGTTTTGTCCCAAGCGGTACGAAGATAACATTGACAGGAGAATTAAACACGGATGGTACCTGGATCAAGGTAAAAGTACCGGGTGGAAAATCCGGATGGTGTTGCCGGCCTTACATGCAAAGCGATGTGGTGGATACCGCGGCCAATCACACACTTGCTCAAGTAGCCTATCCGCTTTCTATAAAGGTATCGCTTAAGGACCAGAAAGTTATGGTGCTTGATGCGAAAGGCCTGGCAATCAAGACTTTTACTTGTTCTTCGGGAGAAGCCGGCAGTGAAACGCCGACCGGAACCTTTTCTGTTTTGAGCCGAGGGATTTCATTCTATAATTCCAATTTGGGGGAAGGGGCCTACTATTGGACAAGCTTTTATGGCGACTATCTGTTTCACAGTATTCCATTTAATCAGGATTACGAAATAAAACAGAATGAGGCAGAAAAGCTTGGAACTCCTGCGTCGCATGGCTGTATACGGCTTTCTATGGATGATGCTAAATGGATCTATGACCATATTCAGGATGGTACAAAAGTAACGGTACAATAATACCTGCTATTTTTTTGGTGACGCTTTAAAAAATGTTTTGCCAAAGGCCAATTTTTGACCACCACTGCAGCGTCGTATTAAAAAAGAAAAGGTTATGCAACTCCTTTATAAATTCGGATTTCAATTAATCATGTTCCTTCATTTTATTACACTTGATTATTTTTGTAATTAATTTTAGTGCTAAATCAGTTGCCTTTCGAGGCGTTCCCCTAAACGACTCAGTATTTCGTTAGAAATTGTCCCTGTCTGTTCCGCAAGGTCGCAAGCGGTGATTTTTTTATCTCCAGATTGTCCAATAATTACGGCAATGTCTCCAGCCTTGATATTCGGAATATTGGAAACATCAACTAGCATTTGATCCATACAGATTCGGCCAATAATAGGGGCTTTGATGCCTTTAATCAGAACATTTCCAACGCTGCAGGACAAAGAACGAGGAACACCGTCTGCATAACCGATTGCAAGTACGGCAATTTGGGTATCACGATCGGCAACAAACAGTAAACCATATCCGGCCGATTCTCCTTTCCGCAGAGTCTTCAGCGTGGTTACTCTGGTTTTGATGGATAGTACCGGCCTTAGCGAAATTGAACAGCGTTCCCGATCAGCCCGAGTACTGAGTACGCCGTAGAGGGCAATCCCGATTCGTGCGTAATTGCCACCGAGTTCCGAATAATTGATAAGCCCATAGCTTGCGAGTAGGTGTGCTTTAGGACATTCAAAGCCGCGTTCCCTAAGCTGCGAGATCATACTGTAAAAAGCTTGTCCTTGTTTCAGAGTAAAAGTTCTGTCCTTTGGCAAACTTGTATCATCTGCGCACAGATGGGTGTAGATCCCCTCAATTTCTAAGTTGTGAAGATTAAACATTTTACAGATGTTTTCGATATTTTTACAAGGTTCTCCCAATCGGTGCATACCTGTGTCGACTGCGATATGTACTTTTACTTTTTGACCATATTTGTTCAGAATTTCGGCATAAGGAAGATCAATTACCGTTTGCGTCAGGTCATATCGCTTCAAGAGCGGAAACTGCATGGGGTGCGTGTAGCCGAGAACCAAGATTTCTCCGACAATGCCGTTTTCCCGAAGCTCTATTCCTTCTGAAACAGTCGCAACGCAAAAAGCTTTTATCCCTAATCGATTCAGTTCCCGAGAGATCAAGACTGCGCCATGACCATAAGCATTGGCTTTAACAGCGGGCATCAGTTCGCAACTGTTAGGAAGCAGCTTTTGAAGTTCTTCGACATTGTGGCGCAGTGCTTCTCGATCCAGTTCGATCCATGCCCTGCTTCGGCAAAATACGGGTTCTGTTTTATTCGGCATTTTCTTTCTTCCTTTCAATAACACGAGGAAACTGCGAAACCACAGTGCAGTTATCCGGAACATCAAAACTGACGACCGCTCCCGCGCCGATTTTTACATTGTCTCCGATTTGAATATTTCCAATAACTGTGGCTCCTGCTCCAATCAGGCAGTTGTTGCCGATGTGCGGCGCCTTACGATCCACTTCTCCGATCGTGACATTCTGATAGATCCAGCAGTTTAAGCCGATACTCGCGTAGCGGGAAATATAAACGCCATGCAGTCCGTGCGGCAGGGTAGGGAGCCCAGCAAATTTTGCGCCGTTTCCGATGTAGCCGCCGTGCTTTTGTGCCGATCGATTGCAAAGAAATGTGAGCAATTCTTTTAAAAGCCTATTTTTGGCTTGTTCCCGCCGCCTGAAGAGTGACCAATATCTGTTTAGATTGTCTCCTTTGGAATAATCAATAATTTTATCTCTCAGCATTACAAAACTTCTTTCTTTGCTCTGAAAATGTTGTCCATTATTGCGTGCTTGTCCATTCGGTCAGGACAAACCCATCTGCATTATTACCGGACACCGAGTATAGAATGTGATCCTCAATTTCAAATTCAGTGTCTACTCCAGCTGCGGTTTTTATATAGGAAACCTCAATATTCTGATTTCCTGTCCGATATAAAAAGTGTTTCTTTTCGAGAGGATATTGCTTTAGAAAATCATGATATTCTTCCAATGTCAATCCAAACTTCGTCATAATCGCGGCGTGAGGTGCTCCGACATAGCGGAAATGCCATGGTTCGTGTGCGATTCCTGTAATAGCCTCTTTCCCTTTTGGATAGCGTTCAATGAAACCGTAAGTTACGGCTTTTTCCCGAAATATCTGACAAATGCCGGAATAGGGAAAGTCTGGACGAATAAAGTCAATTTCCGGATTACGAAGCCCTAAGTCAATGGCAAGTCCGGTCTGATGCTCGCTGTGATCCGGTGTTGCTACAAACTGCTCCGTGAATGTGGTTCCGCTGTCCTGCAGAGATTGATCGTAAATTTCCTGCTGTTCTTGTCTGGAGCGCCAACCGCTCACTGCACTGATATGATCCCAGCCCTCGATGCTGCTCATGAGTTTAGAAAGCAAAGCGGCAGCTTTTCGTTCCAGGAGAACTTTGCTGTCTGTACAGGCTGGGACAAGATAACTTTTTGTATTTCCCGAACAGTAGGGATGTTGCTGGTTGACCAAAATCAGACTGCCTACATGTACGGATTTTTTTGGTATTACAAGTCTTTTCATATGCCCACCGCCAATTCAATTACGCGGGATATGACTTGCTCAAAAGAAATGCCGGCGGCTTTCATCATATTAGGATACCGGCTGTGTGAGGTGAAGCCCGGAATTGTATTGACTTCATTGAAGAGCACCTTCCCCTCAGAGCTTAGAAACATGTCTACCCGTGCAAATCCGCAGCATCCCAGTGCCTGATAAATCGTCTTTGCAGTCTCTTTGATTTCTTTCGTTTTCTCTTCGGAGATTCGAGCCGGAACATGAATAGCCGACGTTTTCAGGGTATACTTTTCCGTAAAATCGAAGAATCCATCGGATAGTTCGATTTCATCGACCTCTCCCACCGTCAGAGTGTCATTTCCCATCACGGCGCAGCCAACTTCGAATCCCATTATGCTTTCTTCAATGATGACTTCATCGTCGTATTCGAAAGCTAGTTTGATAGCATCAGGAAGACGGTACCGGGCAGTAACTTTCGTAATGCCATAGGAGGAGCCAGCCCTGACTGGTTTTACGAACAGTGGATATCCGAGGCTTTCAGCCTGTGCCAGAGCAATTTTGGGATTCATGTCCTTTTTTAGAAGGAAGGAGGCAGGAACTTGCACACCAGCCGCATGTACAAGTTTGTGGGCACGATCTTTGTCCATACAAATTGCCGAAGTCATGGTTTTGCAGCCGACAAGTGGAATTCCAGCCAGCTCAAATATTCCCTGAACAGTTCCGTCCTCTCCGTTTTTTCCATGGAGAACAGGAAATGCAGCGTCAATGGGAAGCTTTACAACTTTTTCGGGGTAAAATACCAGGATGCTGTGCACTTCACGATCAGGCGAAATTGCCGCTGGCAGGCAATCTGAAGAGTTACACCAAGTGTCTGATGCAATTTTTTCAATATCTCCATGAAACTGATACCAGTTTCCCTTTGATGAAATGCCAATCAATATAGGTATAAATCTATGAGTGTCTAAACTCTTTATTACGGAATAGGCTGACTGAAGCGACACGCTGTATTCGGGAGAGCAGCCTCCGAATAGAATGGCAATCTTTAATTTTCTCATTTTCTTTTATCCTTTCTATGCAAGATCCGTTTTATCGGGAAGCGGGTAGCCGATTTCACATTTGTTTCGGTAAAGCAGTCTTTCGGAGACACAGTCTCCAGTTGCTGTCAGAATAGTTTTTTGTTTTACGTCCACTTCTTCATAGATCTTGTTATTCTTGCGGTAATATAATGGCTTGCCATTTACGACCTCGTAAAACCACCCATTGTTCTGATCGGTTAACAGGCGCCCGATAATATAATTTTCATCAAACGCAATGCGAATCTCAAAGGACATCTTCGTGTCGTTTTTGACCTTCAGATCGAGCCAGCCTTCCGATACCGTTGCATCTACGCCCATGGGCGCATCGCTGGGCGGCTCCGGAAAATCTTTCACATTGTGTCCGTGCCGTTCCACGATAGTAAGCGGGGTATGAAGGAACATCCAAAAAAGCAGGTTGCTCATCTGGCAGATTCCCCCGCCGGGGGCGGTTGTAAGCTTTCCATCAATTACGGTCAGTCCGTCTTTATACGGAATTGCCTTGTCTGCATATCGGACCAATTCCCAGAACGAAAAAGTTTCGTTTGGTTTGATCACGATCCGATCTAAAGTAGTTGCGGCTAGTTTTAAATTGAAAACCTTATTTTCCTGATACACCATGTCAAATCCGGTTTCCCGGTTATACAAAGGGCAACTTGTTTTAAAAAGCTGATATGGCAACGCGGTTTCGAACTTAGTTTCAGAATATTGGTTCCCATCTAAATACATTTTCGTGTAAAAGCAAAATAGGCGCTGCTTAATCCTCAGAGGTAATAGCCATGGAAAAATCTGTGTAATTCGTTTTCTCGGCATAATACAATCCTTTCTGCAATGCTTGGGCAAAATAAAATCCCCGTTCGATACTTTTATGGTATCAAAACGGGGACAAGTATGTTTTTGATTTTAATGAGGAAAAAGTGAAAAAAAGAATGTAAAAATCATACGATTTTCTGACAATCAATGGGAAGTGTTACGGTAAAGATGATATGCTCATTGGCGCTTTTGGCGCTGATAGTACCTTTATGCAGCTCGACGATTTCCTTTGCGATAGCAAGACCAAGTCCGGATCCGCCAGTGGAGCTGGAGCGTGAAGAGTCAAGCCGGAAGAACTGCTCGAAAATCCGACTCAACTTTTCGGGAGGGATCGTTTTTCCGTGATTTTCTACACGTACCGTCACATGGCTGCCGGATTGTTCCATCGTAATAAGAATGGGAGTATCCGGGTAGCTGTAGTTTACAGCATTGCGTATCAGGTTATCAAATACGCGTTCTAGCTTGTCTGGGTCACAGACGATCCGAATATTGGGGGCTAAGCGTTGGTTCCAGCACAAGTTCTTTTCTGCTAAAATCGGATTAAACTCAAAAGTAATTTGCTCCAGCATTCGGGTCAGATTGACACTCTCTGGTTCCAAAGTTAGTTTAGTTAGATTAAAGCGGGTAATATCAAAAAACTCGTTAATCAGTGTCTCCAAACGTTCTGCCTTATCAAAGGCAATGCCGGTGTATTTGGCACGTAATTCCGGAGAAATCTGAGGCTCATCCCGAAGCAGAGTAAGATAACCGATCACACTGGTAAGAGGTGTTTTCAGGTCGTGGGCCAAATAAACCACCAGGTCGTTTTTGCGCTGTTCCGCCTCTTTTGCGGCCATAGCATTGCGCAGAGCCTGTTCCCGTACCAGATTCAGTTCATCCTGTACGTTTTTAATGGCATCAGATAGAACGATCGGTTTATTGTTAGGCTGCGCCAACTGCTCAGATGCTTTAACGACTTCATCGAGGTAACGCAGGGGCTTTTGGGAAAAATGATGGGTAATGATGGTCCAACCGATAAGAACGATGCCTGTACCCCAAAACAAGGACGTTTCCTGTATTAATTTCAAGAATTGATATAGGAGGTTATTGGGCTGCCAAGTAAAGATTAAGCAAATCCGCCATACAAGAAAATATAGAAGCAACAGCCCCGCAACAAAGCCAACAAGCGCCAGAATATATTGCAGCATGATCTGCTGTGACAAGTGGCTTCGACGAATATTGCCTTTTATAATTCGATCATTTTGTCTATTCAATGGTATATCCAACCCCCCATACAGTTTTCACAAATTTTGGTTTTCGGCTGGGTTCGTGCATCTTTTCTCGAAGTCGCGCAATATGTGCCATGACCGTGTTGTTATTGTCGAGATATTTTTCACCCCATACAGCCTCGAACAGTTCCTCAGATGAGACGACCTTTCCACGGCGCTCACAGAGATACCAAAGGATATGGAATTCGATAGGCGTCAGTGAAAGTTCTTTTCCATAGAGCGTACATTTATGGCTGTCCTGGCAAACATAAAGACCAGCAAAATCATATTCATGGCTTTCTAGTGGAAGCGCATTTGCAGTATTATATCGTGTATATCGTCGGAGCTGCGTTTTAACACGTGCAATCAGTTCCAACGGATTGAACGGCTTTGTGATATAGTCATCCGCCCCTAGAGTCAATCCTGTGATTTTGTCCATATCCTCTACCTTAGCGGTCAGCATGATGATGGGGAATAGGTGCTTTTCGCGGATCTTCTGACAGAGTGCAAAGCCACTCATATCAGGCAGCATGACATCCAAAATAGCAAGACTCAAATCTTCACGCTTTACGCAGGAAAGCGCGTCTGTGGCATTGTAAAATTTAAACACCGAATAATCTTCACTTTTTAGATAAACTTCTACAAGATCAGCAATTTCATGCTCATCGTCAACAATCAATATTTTATCATTCTGTGTCATTATTTCCTCCAACATCTTTGCCTGAGTGACAACCATTTCGTCGCCCCCTTGGGCTTTGGATTGCCCTTAGGTTTTCACTGCGCCTGGAATACGGCTTTTGGAGCAGCAATCGTTAATCATGCGAGGGCGAATGCCCCTGTTCGCTTACTTCGTTCAATACAATATAATCCAAAGGTCATTTTGAACCGCTTAATAGCTTATTTTATTATTATATTTCGTCATCTCAAATTAATCAAGAAGAGAGAAAAGGACCGTATTATGGAAAATTTTTAAAAAGGGAAAGAAAACCGGCCGAAAATGATCAAACGGCAGATTATCTTCAGCCAAAGTATGAAAACACTCTGATAAAGTCTTTAAGCAAAACATTTACATTGTTCTTAGTTTGCTTATCGCCAGATTACCCGCCGGTCACTCCAAGCCGCAGACTTGCGGCTTATTGAAATAATAAAGCTGAAACATAAAAAGCCCTCCAAACCGTAAATTTGGAAGGCTTCCCTAAAAAATCAGCACAATTATACGTCAGCCAAACCTACGTCTTTTTTGTAGATTTGGCTGCATTTTTTCAAAAACATTAAGCTGTTTTCAAAGCATGATGATTGTAGATATTAAAGAATATGATATAGACAAGAATGACAATTGCAACCACAGAATAAGACCAGACGATACCAAGATAATTTGTAAGAATGCCTCCTAAAGTTGGCCCAATCATCATGCCTATCGAATAGGCCGTATTGTAAATGGAAAAAGATGCTCCGAATGAATTTGTGCCACTCTTCTGGGAAATTTCAGCAAATTCCGGCAAACAGGGCGTAATTGCAGTACCCATTCCGATACCAAGAAAAACAAGTACGATTGCCACAAGCCAAACGGAATTTGAGAGCGCGATAAAGGGAAAACAAACTGCCGCCAATATCATTCCCATTGTCATAGCTTTGTAATGCCCGATACGTTGAGACAGGGAACCTATCACCGGTGCGCTTATTGCATAGGCTAATGTTGGTATTGCAAACAGTAAACCCGTGACACCGGAAGAAACATTCATTCCTTTTTGTAGCCGCAATGGTAAGGTCGGTTCAAGGACACATGGGATAGATGCCCCAATAATCACAACCCCGACGATAATTAACAGTCTACGGTTTTTCAGTAAATTCAACGACGACAGTACGCTTTCGGATTTTTCGTGAGGAACATCTTTAATCAGAAAAATTCTCAAAATCCCATCAATAATGGCTAATCCCGTCGCAGCAAGGAATGGTACCTGGTAGCCTCCAATCTGATAAAGCCATCCGCCGACCGTGGGCCCGATCAAAGTGCCGATCGATTGCCCAGCTAATGCGATGCCCATCACTTTTCCGCGTTCCTGCGACGGATAGAGATCAGCCAACAATGCAAATCCGGCAGTCCATGTAATCGCGGCGGAAACGCCCTGAAGGGAACGTGCCACGACAAGCATCCAGAATTGTTTTGCAAAGGCATAGAGTAACGTTGCTCCGGCAAGCCCCAAAAGGCCCCAAAGCATCGGCCCTTTACGGCCGACCTTATCCGACAGGATTCCGAAAATCGGCGTCGCCACAAAAAGGGCAATCGCATAGCTGCCAAAAAGAAACCCGATTGCTGTTTGTGATACTCCCAATGAAAGGGCATATCCGGGCAAGATGGGAACGACCAGCCCATAGACGAGCATATCCGTAAAAATTGCAAGCGTAACAACAATAAGGCCATTGCGCTGAGATTGCTTACTGATTGTCTGGTTTTCCATAAAATCCTCCGGTTAATTTCTCTTTTGGTAAAGTTTTTTGCAGCTTTTTCAAAAGCTCAATATCCAATTCAATATGTTTGCGTCCGTTCTCAAAAATTGCTTTCATGTAATCCGGTAATTCAGCATTACAAAATTTTGCCTTTGCTATTTCACCGCTGTTCCATTCATTCAATTCGTCTTTCAACATATCAATCTGTTTATCAATAAGAGGAAGTACTTCTTCTAGCTGTGAATTATTTAAGAAACTTAATGCCCCATAAATATTTGATGGAAAATGCAGACATGGCTTTTGCCAAGCTTCTTTGAGTAATTTTGCAAATTCCTCTTTCCCAGTTGGAGTTATTTCATAGATTGACTTTAACCGATTTCCCGTTCTTTCAGTCCCTTTCAGAATAACCATCCCTTCCTTTTCAAGCTTTTTCAGCGCGTGATAGACCGAGCCCGGCAGTATTCCTGCCCATTGCTCGGTTTGACTGACTTGAAGAATCAGTTGAATTTGATATCCAGACATGGGCCACTGCATTAGACAGCCCAAGACCACTAAACGTGTTAGCATTTGCCTCACTCCTAAAATAGTCATCGTTATATAATTAACGTTGACTATTTTATCATGCATTTTTTCCATTGTCAAGTCTTGCTCTTTTCAAATGGCTTGACCTCAAAATAAACTTTATACATTATCCGTATATGTAGAAATAAGTTTTTGTGGTTCTGCTTTCGGCAAAATACTGGCTGGAATGAATACGCCCTTTGCCATATCCTCAGTACGCAGGGCTGCTTTTTTAGCCCCGATTTTCTGCTGCTTCTCGCTTTTTATCCGTTCTTCGTATTCCCACTGCTTGCCATTTGCCTTGCGTCGCAGATAATTCCGGTGTAGCCTGTCTCTAAGTTTCTCCTTTTTTCGTATTACTTCCTGTTCCTCCGGGGTCAGGTTGACTTCTCCAAAATGGGGCGGCACGTATTTACCCACAAAATTGAAGTAGATTTCTACTTCCTGTGTGGTGTTCTGCCTACCCTTGCGGTCACGCTCATGGACAACGATTTTTTCCACGAATTCATTGAGCATGGTAGTGGTCAGAGTATCGAAATTTTCATATTTGTCGATCAGGGCAATAAACTTTTCTACAGACTGCTGCTTGTGCTCGTAACCGGTGACGGCCTGTTCCAATTCCTCAATTTCACCGGAAAGCTCGTCCTGCTCATCGGCGTACCGCGCGTCAAGGGTGGCAAAACGCGATTCCGGCAGCTTGCCGAGAATTTTGTCCTCATAGATTTGACACAGCAGTTTTCCAGCTCTTCAGACTGTTTTCGTGCTTCCGACAGTCGTTTCTTTTTCTGTGCAATGCTGCCGGACTGCTGAGCAATCTGCGCTTCCTTCACTGTCTGGATAAATTCCGTCCGGTCATTCTTGGAATATGACGCAATGGCGCGGAGCGTATCGGCAATCAGAGTCATCACTACGTCGGCGTTGATGCGGTGCTGGGTAGGGCAGAGCGTCCCGACAGGTACTTTACTGTATTGGGAGCAAGTATACTGTGGGATACATTTTCCGTTGTTAGTGCGGTGAACATACATTTTGTCGCCGCAGTCGGCGCAGTACATCAGGCCGGTCAACGGGTGGGCCTTGCCCCAGCCGTCCGGGTAGCGCCGGACATTGCCCCGGATGCGCTGCACATTGTCAAAGGTCGCTTGGTCGATGATAGCTTCATGTGTATTCTCGAAAATTGTCCATTCACTTTCATCAACGTAATGGCTTTTCTTGTCTTTGAAGTGCTTCCGGGTCTTGAAATTGACTGTATGACCGAGATATTCCCGCTTTTTGAGAATATCCACGATGGTGGAGGAACCCCACCCGTAAATATCCTTAAATGTCTTGTTTTTGTTTACGCCTTCGCCGTGCCGCGCCAAATGAACGGCGGGAATTTCCACTTTGTCGGCGGTCAACTGCTGGGCGATCTGGTACGGGCCGTGTCCGTCCATCGTCATTGCGAAAATACGGCGCACAATGGTGGCGACTTTCTCGTCAACAATCCAGCGCTCCCGTTTTTCGTCCGCCCATAAGTACCCGTAAATGACCGTGCCGGTCAGATGCTTGCCGGTCATACCCTTGGCCTTGAAAACGGATTTGATTTTACGGCTGGTGTCCCTAACAAAAAATTCGTTGAACATGCGTTATTCGGGAAGGTGAAAACAGCAAGGCAAAAGCTCAGTATTCATGCGGGTTTGCGGCGAAGTGGCTCTCGGCCAAACCCTCTCTCAAACCTGAAAAACCCGGCTGAATGACGAATTGCATATCATTTTAGGACGTTCCTGCTGATGGAACGTCCTTTTTCTATTTCAGCGGGAGGTGAAAAATCACATGACCAATGTAATTGCCGTTGCCAACCAAAAGGGCGGTGTCGGCAAGACCACAACCTGCGCCAATCTCGGTATCGGGCTGGCACAGGAAGGAAAAAAGGTTCTTCTGGTGGACAGCGACCCGCAGGGTTCCCTCACCATCAGTTTGGGCAATCCCCAGCCCGACCAACTGTCCGTGACGCTGGCGACGGTGATGGGCAAAGTGTTGACGGAAGAAGCCATAGACCCAAAGGAGGGACTTCTGCACCATGATGAAGGCGTTGACCTCATGCCCGCCAACATCGAACTTTCCGGCATGGAAGTTTCGCTTGTCAACGCCATGAGCCGTGAAAAAATCCTGAAGCAATATCTGGACGGCGTGAAGCGCCAATACGACTATGTGCTTCTGGACTGTATGCCCTCGTTGGGGATGCTGACCGTCAACGCGCTGGCCGCAGCCGACAGTGTGCTCATTCCCGTTCAGGCGCAGTATCTTCCGGCCAAGGGCCTCGAACAGCTTTTGCAGACGATCAACAAGGTGCGTCGGCAGATCAATCCGAAGCTCAAAATCGACGGCATTCTGTTGACGATAGTGGACAGCCGCACCAATTACGCCAAAGAAATCAGCGCCCTGCTGCGGGACACCTATGGCTCAAAGCTGAAAGTATTTGACGTGGAGATTCCCCATTCCGTCCGCGCCGCCGAGATTAGCGCGGAGGGCCGGAGCATTTTCGCCCACGACCCGAAAGGTAAAGTTGCCGAGGCATACCGTGAACTGACAAAGGAGGTGCTAAAAATTGAAAAGCAGCGCCAAAAACATAAGTCTGAACAGCTACGATAATATTTTCTCCACGGAGGAAACCCGCGAGGATGAAAAGCGGGAAAAGGTCACGGATATGCCGCTTTCGGAGCTGCACCCGTTCCCCGACCATCCGTTTCAGGTGCGGGACGATGATTCCATGAAAGAAACCGTGGAGAGCATCAAGGAATACGGCGTGTTGGTTCCCGCCATTGTCCGCCCCCGCGCGGACGGCGGCTATGAGCTTATTTCCGGCCACCGGCGCAAACACGCCTGCGAGCTGGCGGGGCTTCCCACCATGCCGGTGATCGTCCGCGATCTGGATGATGACGCCGCGACCATTATCATGGTTGACAGCAATATTCAGCGTGAAAACATCTTGCCGAGTGAACGGGCGAAAGCATACAAAATGAAACTGGACGCCATTAAGCGGCAGGCTGGCCGACCATCGAAAGAAAATGCGCCGCAAGTTGCGGCTAATTTCCGTAGCGATGATGAAGTAGCGAAAGGAGCCAACATCAGCGGTGATACTGTGCGCCGGTATATCCGGCTGAACGAGCTGACGCCGCAGCTTCAGCAGATGGTGGACGATAAGAAAATCGCCATGACCCCCGCCGTGGAGCTGTCGTATCTCAAACCGGAGGAACAGACGCTTTTGCTGGACACCATCGAAAGCGAACAGGCCACCCCCTCGCTCTCGCAGGCCCAGCGACTGAAAAATTTCAGTCAGGAGGGCCATTTGAACGAGGACAGTATGCTGGCGATCATGTCGGAGGAAAAGAAACCGGAGAAAAACGACCTGACCATCAAGGCGGATAAGCTCCAAAAATATTTTCCAAAATCGTATACCCCGCAGCAGATGGAGCAGGTCATTATCCGGCTGCTGGACGGATGGCAGAAAAAGCGGCAGCGGGATCAGGAAAGATAATAACCGTCGTTTCAGGCGTTCCGAAAGGGACGCCTTTTTTCATGTCTTGATAAAGGAGGAAACCGCATGACAACTGAACAAGTCAACGAAAGCAAAGGTAAAAAGGAGGATGAAAAGCGAAAACGCAAATGGCCGTACATTCTTGCGCTTCTATTGCTGTTGCTGCTTCTATTACTCCTCCTGCTGCGAAGCTGCGGAAATCAGCACCCATCCCCAAACCCGCCGCCGTCCAGTTCCGCACCATCATCGTCCGTTCCGTCGCTGGACGATACCGGGAGCGCAGAACCGGGAAGCAGCAGTACCCCGTCGCGGCAGGAAATCCTGTCCCGGCTTCAAAAGCAGGAAGTCACCGTCACCGACAAGGTGAGTGCACAGGCTTCCTTTTCCAGCGGGGCGAAGGGCAACACTGGCACATGGGAAGTGGAAAACCCGTCATCCAACACCGTCATTATGCAGTGTGAGATCGTGCTGGACGGTAAAACCATAGCAGAATCCGCGCCAATCTATCCGGGGCAGCACATCGACGGGCTTACCCTGTCCCGTCAGGTTTCATCCGGGAATTACAGTGTCACAGCGACCATTCGGTATTACAACAAGGATACCAAGGCTTACCTCGGAATGGCCGACTACAAAATCCGTCTTTCCGTTTCGTAATCAGCCGGACGGTCCGGTTGATATAAAAATTTATAGGAGGCTTCTCAATGAAAAGCAAACTCAGAAAGGTTCTCGCGGGCATTATCACTTTTGCCGTGCTCGGCGTCACGGCGGCAGTCCCGGCGTTTGCCGCCGACAAGACCGACACCGGCACGGGCAGCGTCACGGGGAACGTGACAATCAACGGCTCCATTTCGCCGCTGACCATTTCCGTCACCCATCCGATCAACGTGGCCTACGCCATCAGCCCGGACGCCGAAACTTTCACCGCGCCCGACATCACCGTGACCAACAACACCAAGGTTGCTGTGATCGCCACGGTGGAATCCCTGAAAGCCGCTTCGGGCGGTTCTCTTACCTTCACCGACGTTGACCCGTCCGCGAAAGCGTGGCGTTCCCTCAACCTCGCGGATTCCAAAAAGTACATCGCGCTCGGCATTGCGGCGAAGGGCAATTCCGGCTGGAACAGCGGGTACAGCACATCCACCCATTGGGCGGTGAACGATTCACCGTTGCAGGTCGGAACGCTGAATCCGAGCACTTCCGGCGCGCTGTCCCTGACGGCGGACTACGGCCTCGCGTTCGACGGGGCGTACACGGCCAACCATCAGCTTGTTTTTCAGTTCCAGCTCGCATAAAGACACAGGCGGGAATTGGCCGGGATTTTCCCGGCCAATCTTCCACGCCGAAGGGAGGGTTTCTATTTGAGGCAATCATTCAGGCGGCTTTTTCTCGTCCCTCTGCTTGCCGCCGGGATTCTGCTGTCCGGCACTTCACCCGCATTCGCGGCATCCGCCGCGTCGATTCTGACGCTGACCGCGACGCCGAACCCGTCCGCAAACGATGTGGCGCTGAACTGGACGAACAGCGACAAAAGCCAGCCGTACAGCTACATGCTCTATTCCAAATCCGCGCATGAATCGACCTTTCAGAGCATTCCAGCCAAAGACAGCGCGAAGGTTTTGAACATCTATCCCGTTGTCGCGACGACCGTTTCCTTTACGACATGGCAGGGCCAGAGCTACACCCTGCCGAAGTCGGCGTCCCTTAAAATGTGGATGGAAACGCCGAACGGGTACGATTCCAAAGGCTACGGCAAGGGCCTCATTTCCGTGGATACCGTTTCGATTTCCGATTTCAACGCGAACCCGGACGCTTACCTGAAAAACGCGGACGGCAGCTACAAATACGATGTGCTGTATTTCGGCGCGTGGGATGCTTTCGCAAGTCAGGATTTATCCTCTGCGGCAGAGAGTAAAACCGACGCTTTTATCAAAACCGGGCGCGGCGTCCTGTTCGGACATGACACAATGGTAGACAACGACGGTATTTCCATGCCGAATTTTTTCAAACTCGCGCATTACTGTGATATTCAGACCATCCCGCATTATACCGTTCTCGGAAGCTCACAAATCAAGGTTTTCAAGAAAGGGCTGCTCACCAACTACCCGTGGAAAATCGGGGACGTGGGCACGGTTCTGAATGTTCCGATGTCCCATTCCAATCAGCTTGCTTTCGGGGACGTGTGGATGACCTATCAGCCTCCCTATACCTATAGCGGCAGCGCGGAAGCCACCGGCTCCGGCGGGCAGGGTACGAATACGTTTTATCTGACGAGCTGGTCGAACTGCGCCATGATCCAGACCGGCCATTCCAACGGCGAGGCCACGCCGGACGAGCAGCGCGTTACGGCAAACACCCTGTTTTACCTCGCGCAGATCACGACCGACACAAGCTGGAATGACCACAAAGGGCAGGATTTGGACGCGCCGGACGAACCGGCGATTTCCGGCGTCACGCATAATTCCGACCGGACGCAGTATACCGTCCAGTATTCCTCGCAGGACAACGCGACCGGCTATCAATACTATGTGGAGGCAACCGGACAGAACGACGGCGCGAAGTACGATTCTCCTGTCATATCCACATCCCTAAAAACCGGAATGAAGGGCTATTCCATCGTGGTGGACGATAAGCCCGATACTGTCCCGGACGGGAGTATTACGACCACAGCGAACAGTTATACCTTCTCCCGCCCATCCGGCAGTAGCTTCTACATTCATATTGCCGCCGTGGACAACGCCGGGAATATTTCGGTTGTCGCGCACTACCATACGGACGAAATGGTATCCGTCACACATCCGGTCAGTATCGGCTATTCCATCGACCCGAACAGCGACACACCGTTCACCGCACCGGATATTCCGATTACCAACTATTCCACTTTCCCCGTCAGGGTTTCCGTCGCGGGGCTAAAAGCGACCTCCGGTATCGGTGACGCCGCCCCCACGTCCTATTCGGACTGGAACAGCCTGACGGCGGCACAGACCGGAAGCGGAATCGCGCTCGGCGTGGGGATCGGCAAAACAGCCGGTTCAGGCTGGACGGCGGTTGACCGGGACACTCCCGTTTACACAGGCGACTTCGCGTCGGAAGTCCCGTTGGGGACGCTCGGCGCGAACGGAGCGTCGGGGGATCTGGCGCTTACCGCCAAATTCGGTTTGGCATGGGCGAATGCGCGAACCGTTTCCCATGAACTGATATTAAACTTCACGATTACCGATTAAGCCGGTCACATGAAAAGGAGTGATACAAATGGCGGTTTTTCGTGTGGAACGGACGCGGGATTACACAGTCATGAGCAACCATCACCTGAAAAACAGGGCCTTGTCCCTGAAAGCGAAAGGTCTGCTGTCCGTGATGCTCTCCCTTCCGGACGATTGGGATTACACCACGCGGGGCCTTGCCTCCATCTGCCGCGAGGGAGTGGATGCCATCGGAAAAACGCTCAAGGAGCTGGAGAATGCGGGCTATATGGAGCGCCGACAGCTTCGCGGCAGGGACGGGCGCATTACGGACACCGAATACACCATCTACGAACAGCCGCGCAAGCCGCCGGGTACGCCTTTCCCGGATACGGATTCACCAGATACGGAAAAGCCGTATCTGGATAACCCGGATATTGGAAAACCGGATACGGAAAATCCCGCGCAATTAAATACTAAGGAAACTAATATCCCTAAAAAATCAAATACGTATGGAGTAAATCCTTATCAATCCAATCCGGCAGGCCGAAAACCGGAGGCCAGTGCCCCGGCTGATTCGATGGATGCGACGGATGCCTACCGCGAAATCATCAAAGAGAATATTTCCTACGACGTCCTGCGGCAGAGATGCGACCCGGAGCGTCTGGATGAAATTGTGGGCATCCTGCTCGATACCGTGTGCAGCCGGAAAAAGGAGATTCGGATCGCCGGTGAGAATATGCCCGCCGAAACGGTGAAAAGCAGGCTTTTGAAGCTGGACGACAGCCACATCGAATATGTGCTGGAGTGCCTCGACAAAAACACCACCGACGTGCGCAACATCCGCAGCTACATCCTGACCGCGCTGTATCAGGCTCCGACCACCATCAGCAGCTATTACTCAGCGCTGGTCAATCACGACATTTACGGAAGCGGCCCGCCCGGACAGTAAACGTCCAGCGCAAGCTGTTTTTGTACCCAACAAAAATCGGGAAGGAGAAATTTTTGCATGAAACGACCCCTCGCATACATCACCGCCCCGTGGGGCGGAAACGAAATCGAAAACACCGAGGACGCAGCAGGGTATTGCCGCAAGATCTACGACGCGGGCTTTTCGCCTATCTGCCCGGTCCTGTTCCTGCCGCTTTTCCTCAACGACGCCATTCCGCAGGAGCACAAGGACGGCGTGGACATCGCCTGCAACTTTCTGCGCCGCGCCCATGTGCTGGTGGTCTGCGGCAGGAACGTGGACGAAACCGTGAAAAACGATATCGCCACGGCGGAACGGCTGCATATCACGGCCCTGTCCCTTGACGGCATCCTCACCGTCAAGGGACAGGGCCGGGAAAAAGGCCCGGAAAAGGAGCGGAGATAACGTGCCGGACTATCAGAAAATGTACCATTCGCTTTTTAACGACGTGACCGACGCCATTTCAAAGCTCCAGCAGGCGCAGCAGAAAACCGAGGAAATGTACATGGACAGCAAGGAAACCGTCCTTACCCCATTTTTGAAAAAGAGCGAGGAAAAAAGGCCGGACAGCCGGTCCGACCGGAAACCGGCCCCAGCAAAGAAAAAACCGCCCTCCCACGATGAACGGTAACGGAAGACGGTTTTCCCATGACAGGAGGTGTTTCGTTTGCAGGAAGAAATCGAAAACCGCTCCGTGACGCTCATCATCAGCGGCACGAAACTCACGGGCCGGGTGCTCAAAGCGGCGATTGCCAAATATCTGGCCCACCGAAAGGAAAAGAAAAACGTAAAGGCCCGCGCCGGTCCCGTGGCCCCGCACGGCAGGCAGACAGTGAAGCAGCTCGTCGGGCAGAACGCGGGCGTGTCCAACATGGAGATCACCGACAGCAATATCAAATCCTTTGACCGCGTGGCGCGGAAATACGGCGTGGATTACGCCGTCAAGAAGGACCGCAGCGTTTCGCCGCCGAAATATCTCGTCTTTTTCAAGGCGCGGGACGCGGACGCGCTCACCGCCGCTTTCACCGAGTTCACGGCGAAAACGGTGAACCGGGCGAAAAGGCCCTCCGTTCTCTCGCGGCTCCGGCAGTTCAAGGATCTGGTCAAGGCGAATACCGTTGACCGGGTGAGACATAAGGAACAGGAGCGGGCGCGATGAGTGAGAAAACAAAAAAGCTGCTCCTGATGAATCTGCCCTACCTGTTTGTCGCATTGTTTGCCACCAAGTTCGGGCAGGCGTGGAGGCTGGCCGCAGGCGCGGACGCTTCGGGGAAGCTCCTGCACCTGACGGACGGCCTTACCGACGCGTTTTCCTCTCCGCTGCCGAGCTTTTATCCGGCCGACCTCGGCGTGGGCGTCCTTCTCGCCGCCGCGCTCCGGCTGGCGGTCTACGTCAAAGGCCGGAACGCCAAGAAATTCCGAAAAAACGTGGAATACGGCTCGGCCCGCTGGGGCAAGGCCGAAGATATCAGACCCTACATCGACCCCGTTTTTGAAAACAACGTCATTCTCACGCAGACGGAACGGCTTACCATGAACAGCCGTCCGAAGGACCCCAAAACATCCCGGAACAAAAACGTGCTGGTCGTCGGCGGCTCCGGTTCCGGCAAGACGCGGTTTTTCATCAAGCCGAACCTGATGCAGTGCGATTCCAAGGACTATCCGACCAGCTTCGTTGTTACGGACCCGAAGGGCAGCATCGTCGTGGAATGCGGAAGTCTCCTGCGGCGCAGGGGTTACCGCATCAAAATTCTCAACACCATCAACTTCAAAAAGTCGATGCGCTACAACCCCTTCGCGTACATCCATTCGGAAAAGGACATCTTGAAGCTGGTCACGGCGCTGATCGCCAACACCAAGGGGAACGGTAAATCCGGAGATGACTTCTGGGAAAAAGCAGAGACTCTCTTTTACACGGCACTCATCGGCTACATCCACTATGAGGCCCCGGTCGAGGAACAGAATTTCGCCACGCTGATCGAATTCATCAACGCCTCGGAGGTCCGGGAAGATGATGAGGAATTCAAAAATCCCGTAGATCTCATGTTTGAGGCGCTGGAAAAGGAAAATCCGAATCACTTCGCCGTCCGGCAATATAAGAAATATAAGTTGGCGGCGGGCAAAACAGCAAAGTCAATCCTTATTTCCTGCGGAGCAAGAATGGCCCCCTTCGACATTCAGGAGCTTCGTGACCTGACAGCCTACGACGAGCTGGAACTGGACACGCTGGGCGACCGGAAAACCGCTCTGTTCATCATTATTTCTGATACAGACGACACCTTTAATTTTTTAGTTTCGATGGCCTATACACAGCTTTTCAACCTGCTGTGCGAAAAGGCTGACGACGTGTACGGCGGACGTTTGCCCGTCCATGTCCGGTGCCTGCTCGACGAATTTGCCAACATCGGGCAGATCCCCAAGTTTGAAAAGTTGATCGCCACCATCCGAAGCCGTGAAATCTCGGCCTGCCTTGTTTTGCAGGCGCAGAGCCAACTCAAGGCCCTGTACAAAGACAACGCCGACACGATTATCGGCAACTGCGACAGCGCCATCTTCCTCGGCGGCAAGGAGCGCACGACCCTGAAAGAACTGACGGAATCACTTGGGAAGGAGACAATAGATACCTTTAACACCGGCGAAAGCCGGGGCCGTGAGGTTTCTCACAGCCTCAATTATCAAAAATTGGGGAAAGATTTAGCTTCGGTCGATGAGCTGTCCGTTCTCGACGGAGGCAAGTGTATCCTCCAGCTTCGCGGCGTCCGGCCTTTCCTTTCGGACAAGTACGACATTACAAAGCATCCGAACTACAAGTACCTGTCCGATTACAATCCCCGCAACGCCTTTCATATTGAGAAATTTCTGTCCACCCAATTAAAACCGAAACCGGACGATGTGTTCAACACGTATTCCGTTGACCTCTCCGGGGACCCGAAAGCCGCAGAATAGCGGCTTTTTTCATTTTCAAAATCAGAATTGGAGGTAATATTATGAGTTTCTTTCATTCCGCAATCGGCGTTCTCCAGACCCTCGTGATCGCCCTCGGCGCGGGCCTTGCCATTTGGGGCGCAATCAACCTTCTGGAAGGGTATGGAAATGATAATCCAGGAGCGAAAAGTCAAGGCATTAAACAGCTCATGGCGGGCGGCGGCGTGGCCCTGATCGGCATTACGCTGGTTCCGCTGCTTTCCAACCTGTTCGGCTGATGTCAATGCAAAAACACTCCGCGCCCCCATTCACGGGGCGCGGGAAAGGAGATGATCGTATGGAAAACACGGCAACCACTGCCGCACCGCTGCTGGAAAACGAGTATGTCAAGGAGCTTTTAGCCGTCATGGAAGCCAACCGTGTGCCTGCCGTGAAGGACCTGCTTGCCGTTTTTAATCAGGTAAGCGCGATGGAACGCCAGCTCGACACAGCGGTCACGGAGCTGGCCGCACTGCGTCGGGAACTCAGCGCGTCACAGAAACAGGCTCACCCCGTAAAAGCCGTTCTGCAAAATACGGGCGCGGCTATGGAAAAAAGCGTGACAGCTGTGCGTGACCGGCTGGATGCAACAAAACAGGCCGTGATCGACGGCTGCAAAAACGCCGTGGATGCGTTTCGGGAAAAAGGGATTTCCGCGCTGGATAATATCACCCGCTTTTTCAAATTGCGGCCCATGCTGGAAACCATGCGCACGGAGTTGGATAAAAGCATTCGGACTGACAGATCAGCGATGGATAAAATTGAAACCGTGAGCGCGGAGTACCATGAGGCCGGGCGGCACATCAAGAATATGGGCCGAACACTGATGGGAAACGAGGCTGCTGCCGAAGCAAAGCCTATGGGAAAGCTGGCAAAGTCTTTGGAAGCTCCATTCAGAGCGGAGCTGTCCTGCCTGTCCTCCATGAAAAAGAGCGTGGAGAAAGCCCTTCTCCGTCTGACCGCGCTGGAGCAATCGGCGCAGCGGAAGCCCTCCGTTCAGCAGAGCATCCACGCTCTCAGCGAAAAACTCGCGCGGGAGCAAAAATCCGCACCCGCCGCCGAAAAGTCCCGGTCCGTGTCCCATGAGGCGCGTTAGTTACCGTTCGTACCGCCTCATGGTGAAAACAGGCGGCGGAAAAGGAGGTGATGCCACTTGGATTTCATCAAGCAGCAGATTACCGAATGGCTGAAAGAAATACTCGTCGGCGGCATCATGAACAACCTGTCAGGCATGTTCGACAACGTAAACAGTCAGGTCGGGCAGATCGCCTCTCAGGTGGGAACGACGCCGCAGGCGTGGAACACCGGCATTTACAACATGATCCAAACCCTGTCCGAAAACGTCATGATGCCCATCGCGGGCTTGATCCTCGCGTTCGTCATGACGCTGGAACTGATTCAGATTATCACCGACAAAAATAACCTTCACGACATCGAAACAGCCGTTTTCTTTAAGTGGATTTTCAAAACGGCCTGCGCCATCCTCATCGTGACCAACACATGGAACATCGTCATGGGCATATTCGACGTGGCGCAGAGCGTGGTGAACAGCGCGGCGGGAATCATCGTTTCCGACACGTCCATCGACATCAGCTCCGTCACGGCAAACCTTCAGACGCGGCTTATGGCAATGGACCTCGGCCCCCTGTTCGGGCTGTGGTTCCAGAGCATTTTCGTGGGCTTTACCATGTGGGCGCTCACGATCTGCATTTTCATCATCGTGTACGGAAGGATGATCGAAATCTATTTAGCCACTTCCATCGCGCCGATCCCGATGGCGACGATGCTCAACCGGGAATCGGGCGGCATGGGTCAAAACTATCTGCGCTCCCTGTTCGCGCTGGGATTTCAGGGATTTCTCATCATCGTCTGCGTGGCGATTTACGCCGTTTTGGTAAAAAGCATCAGCGTGAGCACGGACGTCAGCAAGGCAATCTGGACTTGCATGGGCTATACGGTGCTGCTGTGCTTCACGCTTTTTAAGACCGGAAGCCTTGCAAAATCCATCTTCAACGCGCATTGACGGAGGTGATATTTCAATGCAGGATAAATTACAGGAGCTTCTTGACCGGCTGGACGCCAACTTTTCGGCGTTTCAAACGGCATGGGAAGCAAAAAGCAAAACGGAACTGATCGACGCATCCCGCGAGATCACCGCGATTAGCGACGCCCATTATTATCTGACCGAAAGTCACGGCTTTGAACCGGAGGAAATCGACTATCTTCTTCTGTTTGAAAACCCTTTACAGGTCGTCGCGGACAAATGGCTGGAACGCACGGAGGATCTGAGCGATTTCAGCTTCGCGCTCGACGAGGTGTTTGACAAGCAGGACGCACTCCGGGATTGCGAACGGAAAGAAAAGCCGTCCGTTCTGGAACAGCTTCATCATACCGCCGATACTGCCGCGAAAACCGCGCGCCCGACAAAAGAACAGGAGGCGCGATAAATGGCCTATGTTCCCGTCCCCAAGGACCTGACCGCCGTGAAAACGAAGGTCCTGTTCAATTTAACAAAACGGCAGCTTGTCTGTTTCAGCGGCGGCGCGCTTGTTGGCATACCGCTTTTCTTTTTGCTCAAAGGGCCTGCGGGGTTCAGCGCCGGAGCCGCTTCTTTTTGCATGGTTCTTGCCATGCTGCCGTTTTTCCTGATGGCCGTCTATGAAAGAAACGGCCTGCCGCTGGAAAAGATCGTCCGTAACATCGCCCGGGTACTGTTACTCCGACCGAAGCAGCGACCCTACCAAACCAACAATTATTACGCCGTGCTCGCGCGGCAAAGTCAGTTAAATAAGGAGGTGTATCAGATTGTCGGTAAAAAAGCAAAATCCGACCGCAAGGCGGTCGTTATCCCGCGCCGAGAGGCATCAGATCGAAGCCACCGTCGCAAGAGCCCGGCAGACCGATAAGAAAAAGCAATCAGCGCAGGACAGCATTCCTTTTCAGCGGATGTTCCCGGACGGCATCTGCCGCGTGACCGACAGCTATTACACGAAAACCGTTCAGTTTCAGGACATCAACTATCAGCTCAACCAGAATGAGGACAAGACCGCCATTTTCGAGGGCTGGTGCGACTTCCTCAACTATTTCGACAGCTCCATTAAATTTCATCTCTCGTTTCTGAATCTCTCCGCGACGCGGGACAGTTTTGCGAAAAGCGTAACCATCCCACCGCAGGGCGACGATTTCGACAGCCTGCGCTCGGAGTATACGGAAATGCTCCGGAACCAGCTTGCCAAAGGCAACAATGGCCTCATTAAGACCAAGTATCTGACCTTCGGCATCGAAGCGGACAGTCTGAAAGCGGCCAAGCCCCGGCTGGAGCGCATTGAAATCGACATTCTCAACAACTTCAAGCATCTCGGCGTAACAGCCGCTTCCCTGAACGGCGCGGACCGCCTGCGGCTGCTGCACGACATTTTCCGAATGGACGCGCCGGAGCCGTTCCGCTTTTCATGGGACTGGCTGGCCCCTTCCGGCCTCTCCGTCAAGGACTTTATTGCACCCAGTTCGTTTGAATTCAAAAGCGGGAATCAGTTTGGCATGGGACGTCAGGTAGGTGCGGTATCGTTCCTGCAAATTCTCGCGCCGGAGCTGAACGACCGGATGCTGGCCGATTTTCTCGACATGGAATCCAGCCTCATCGTCACCATGCATATCCAGTCCATCGACCAGGTGAGCGCCATTAAGACGGTGAAACGGAAAATAACGGACCTCGATTCCATGAAGATTCAGGAGCAAAAAAAGGCCATCCGTTCCGGGTACGACATGGACATCATCCCCTCCGACCTCGCCACCTACGGCGAGGAAGCAAAAAAACTCTTGCAGGATTTACAGTCCCGCAATGAGCGTATGTTCCTCGTAACTTTCCTCGTCCTCAACGTGGCCGAAAACCGGCAGCGGCTGGACAACAACGTGTTTCAGGCAAGCTCCCTCGCACAGAAATACAACTGCGCACTGACCTGCCTCGACTTCCGACAGGAAGAAGGGCTGATGAGCAGCCTGCCGCTCGGCTTGAATCAGGTGGAAATCCAGCGGGGCCTGACCACATCAAGCACCGCAATTTTTATCCCCTTTACCACACAGGAGCTGTTCCAGACCGGGCACGAGGCGCTGTACTGCGGGCTGAACGCCCTGTCCAACAACCTCATTATGGTAGATCGGAAACTGCTGAAAAACCCGAACGGCCTGATCCTCGGCACACCGGGCGCGGGCAAATCCTTCGCCGCGAAACGCGAAATCGTTAACGTATTCCTCGTCACAAACGACGACATCATCGTCTGTGACCCGGAGGCCGAATACGGCCCGCTGATTGAACGCCTGCACGGGCAGATCATCAAAATATCACCCGCGTCTACCGATTACATCAATCCCATGGACATAAACCTCAACTATTCTGAGGAAGAAAATCCGTTATCCTTGAAGTCGGATTTCATCCTGTCGCTCTGCGAACTGATCGTCGGTGGTAAAGAGGGCTTGCAGCCAGTAGAGAAAACGGTCATCGACCGCTGCGTGAGACTGGTGTACCGGAATTACCTCAACGACCCGCGCCCGGAGAATATGCCGATTCTGGAGGATTTGTACAACGAGTTGCGGCGGCAGGACGAAAAAGAGGCGCAGTATGTTGCCACGGCGCTGGAAATCTATGTCACCGGCTCCCTCAACGTGTTCAATCACCGCACGACCGTGAACGTGAGAAACCGTGTCGTCAGCTACGACATCCGGGAGCTGGGCAAGCAGCTCAAAAAAATCGGGATGCTCATCGTGCAGGATCAGGTCTGGAACCGCGTTACCGTCAACCGGGCCGTGGGAAAATCCACGCGCTACTATATCGACGAGTTCCATCTGCTTCTAAAAGAAGAACAGACCGCCGCCTATTCGGTGGAAATCTGGAAGCGGTTCCGCAAGTGGGGCGGCATCCCGACCGGAATCACGCAGAACATAAAGGATTTGCTCTCTTCCCGCGAGATTGAGAACATCTTTGAAAACTCGGATTACATCTATATGCTCAATCAGGCGTCTGGCGACCGGCAAATTCTTGCCAAGCAGCTCGGCATTTCGCCTCACCAGCTTTCCTACGTCACCCATTCCGGCGAGGGCGAGGGGCTGCTGTTTTACGGCAACGTCATTCTGCCGTTTATTGACCATTTTCCGAAGGACACGGAGCTGTACCGCATTATGACCACAAAACCAAACGAGGTAGCGCAAAAATAAGAAAATTGGCGATAGACATCGAGGGATGTTACAGTTGTTCTATTCTTTGAAGAAAAAATATGATATATTAATCTTAAATAATAAGTGGAGGTGCAGTATGGAATATAGTTACGATATTATTGATGGTCGTGAAGTTCCCCCCTTGGTAGTTAATGAAGACACAATTCTAAATGAACATCAAGGAAGTGTTTATGTTAAGCATGGTACCCTGACATTGAAGGGAACCCTCCAAGGGTCATTAAGCGTCATTGATGGAGCAAAAGCAATTATTAATGGAGAGCAACAAGGCTCCGTTAGTGTTTGTGTTAACGCCATTGTTGTTGTAAATGGAGTACTTTCTGGATCTACACACGTTTCAAGCGGTGGAACTGTAATTGTTGAAGCAAGTGGTAGACTCGCTGGTTCATTAAATAATCAAGGCAAAGTGATTATCCGAGGTGTTTTTGGTGGCTCTCATTCGGGTAATGACATAATACTTGAGGGAACTGGCTACATTAAGCAACCAATAATTAAAAATGGAATGAACTATTACGAATGGTAATCAGCAAACAGAAAATTAAGCCCGCCCATTGCGGCGGGTTTTTTTATGCCCAAAAGGAGGTGACTGTGATGGAAAAACGAGCACCCCACCTGCAATTCACGGACGAGGAACGCATCGATCCCGCGCTGGAAAAGCCCATCAAAAAAGTGGACAGGGCTACAACGAAAGCCAACCGCGCACAGGCAAAAATCCCGAAAAAAACCGCTTTAAAACGGCAGCTTGCCGTTGACCCCGCCACCGGCAAGGTCACAACGCGCCTGAAATTTGAGGAAGTAGACAAGAAAAGGCCGTCCAAGCTCACACACGCCGTCCGGGACGCGCCCGGAAACGTTGTTTTGATGCAGTTTCATCGGGAAATCCGGCAGTCCGAGGACGAAAACGTGGGCGTGGAGGCCGCGCACAAAAGCGAGGAAGCTGCCGAAACGGGCGGGCGTATGGCGCGCAGCGCACACCGCTCCCACAAATTGAAGCCCTACCGGGAGTCGGCCAAAGCGGAAAAGCGGCTTGACCGCGCCAACGTCGGCTATTTGCAGAAAAAGGCCGCGCGGGACAATCCGCAGCCCCCCGGCAATCCTTTGGCCCACTGGCGGCAGAAGCGGGCCGTCAAAGAGCAGTACGCCGCCGCGAAACGGGCCGGGCAGTTTACCGCTTCTGCCGGGAAAGCTGCCGAAGACACCGCGAAAGCGGGAAAAACGGCGGTTCGGGAAAGCAAGCGGGCGGCGGCTTTTGTCGTGCGGCACCGGAACGGCTTTCTGGTCGCCGCAGGCATTTTTCTGGTGCTGGTTCTGTTTTTGAACATCCTATCCTCCAGCTCGGTTCTGCTGGAAGGCGCGCTGTCCGGTGTTATCGCGTCCACCTATCCCTCCACGGACGACGCCATGCTTGGCGCGGAGGCAGCTTACGCCCAAAAGGAAGCGGACCTTCAGAACGAAATCAACCATTACGAGCAGAGGCACGGCGGGTACGATGAATATCATTACACCCTCGATAAAATCGGCCACGACCCCTATGTGCTAATCTCCATCCTGACGGCGTGGCACGGCGGCGAATGGACGCTGGATGAAGTCCGGGACACGCTTTCCGTGCTGTTCTCAAAAGAATACCAACTGACGCAGACCGTGGAGACGGAAACCCGAACCCGCACGGAAACGGATACGGTGACGGACTCGGACGGCACGACCCATACTGAAACCCGGCAAGTGCCCTACACCTACACCATCTGCAACGTGAAACTGCACAACAAGGATCTGTCCCATCTTCCAGTTTTCATTATGAACGAGGACCAGGTTGGCGTGTACTCGATGTACATGTCCACCCTCGGCAACCGGCCCGACTTGTTTCCTTCATCGGCCTATCCGAACGCATCCACAGTCAAAAAGCCCACGGAGTACGACATTCCACTGGAGGCGATGGCGGACGCGCGGTTTGCTGCCATGATGACAGAAGCAAAAAAGTACATTGGCTATCCCTACGTTTGGGGCGGGAGCAGCCCGAAAACCTCGTTCGACTGCTCCGGTTACGTGTCGTGGGTGATCAATCACAGCGGGTGGAACGTGGGACGGCTGGGGGCGCAGGGCCTCTGCGACATCTGCACTCCGGTTTCTCCCTCCGACGCCAAACCAGGCGACCTCGTTTTCTTTGAACACACCTACGATACCGACGGTGTGACACATGTGGGCATCTACGTCGGAAACGGCATGATGCTTGCGGCCGGTGATCCCATCGGCTACTCGAACCTCAACACAAGCTACTGGCAGAGCCATTTTTACACGTTCGGGCGTTTACCGAACCCATAAACAGATTGGAGGAATCAACCGTGAATCCGAAATTCAAAAAAATCGACACCGAGTATGAAAAGAACGCGGCGAAAATCTCCGCGCTGCAAAACCGGCAGAAGGAACTGGAAAAGCAGCGCCGGGAGCTGGAAAATCTCGATATTGTCGGCCTTGTGCGGGGCATGGGCATGACGGCGGAGGAACTCTCCGCGCTCATGAAAGCGTCCCGCGAAAACCGCCCCGTGTCCGATCAGAACAAACAGGAGGGAACCACTCATGAAGAAATCTAAAATCCGCATATTCGTCTGCCTGATGGCCGCCGTGTCCTGCACGGCGGCTTTTTCCGTCAATGCCCTCGCCTACAGCGAAGGGAAAACCTCTCCGACCTTGAGCAGTTCAAGCGTCGCGCAGAGCAGTACCGCTTCGTCGGCGGCATCATCCGGAACGTCAACGTCGTCTGAAACATCTCTCAAGCCGCTGACGCCGGACGGAACCGGGACGGTGATCGACAACGTAACCAACGAGGACGGCAAGGAGTTTTTCACGATTACCACGCCGAGCAAGCACGTTTTTTACCTGATTATCGACCGGCAGAAAAATGCTGAAAACGTCTACTTCCTCGACGCCGTGACGGACAAGGACCTGCTGGCGCTGGCAAAAAGCGATAACGAGGACGTTTCCGGTTCTTCCTCGTCCAAGGCCGATTCCGCCCCGGAGACATCCTCCGCACCAACCGCATCGACGCCCACGGTTTCATCCGTTTCCCGGCCGGAAAAGCAGAATAACAGCGCCGGAATCGCGGCAGTCGCCGTGCTTGCAGCCGTTCTCGTCGGCGCGGCGGTCTGGTTCTTCAAATTCCGCAAGCCGGATAAAAAGGACAAAAACAGGCCCGACCCGGACGATTACGATTACACCGATGGCGGGGACGACGAATCTGAGCCGGACGACGAACCGGAAGTTCCTGACGAAGAAACAGCGCAAAAAGATGAGCCGGAAACTTCCGACGGTGAAACGGAGCGTGAGGACGAATGACCTTTTTCACCGACAGTCCTTTCGAGCGGATGATGGTACAGAAGCCCCGGTACAGGCGGGAGGAACGGCCTCCCGAACCGCCAAAAAGCCGTCCTGACCATCCCCGTGACTGTTATCGTGACCTTATTATCACTCCGAGACGAAAGGAGAATGAAAATGCGGCTTGTAATCAGTGAAAAGCCCTCGGTTGCCCAAAGCATCGCCGCCGTGATCGGCGCAAAGCAGCGCGGCGACGGGTTTCTGGAGGGTAACGGCTACCTCGTTTCATGGTGCCTCGGCCATCTCGCGGAGCTGGCAAGCGCCGACGCCTACGATGAAAAATACGCCAAGTGGCGGCGTGAGGATTTACCTATTCTTCCAGGGAACTGGCGGTTTACCGTAAGCGGGGACAAACAAAAGCAGTTCAATATTCTCCGCACCCTGATGCGCCGTGACGATGTGGAAGAAATTATCAATGCCTGTGACGCCGGACGCGAGGGCGAACTGATCTTCCGCACCGTGTACGACATGGCAGGCTGCTCCAAGCCGATGAAACGGCTCTGGATTTCCTCGATGGAGGACGAGGCCATCCGGCAGGGCTTTGCCGATTTGAAACCGGGCCGGGATTACGACGGGCTGCATCAGTCCGCGCTCTGCCGATCCAAGGCCGACTGGCTGGTTGGCATCAACGCGACGCGCCTGTTTTCGGTACTCTACCACCGCACCCTGAACGTCGGGCGCGTCATGTCACCGACGCTGGCGCTCATCGTGCAGCGGGAAGCGGAAATTTCCGCGTTTCAGCCGGAGCCGTTTTACACGGTCAGTCTCGATTGCGGCGGCTTTGCCGCCATCGGCGACAAGCTGAAAGCAAAGCCGGAAGCCGAGGCCGTTACCGCCGCCTGCAAGGACAAGGCGGCAATCGTCAAGGCCGTGGAGCGAAAAGAAAAGTACGAAAAGCCACCCGCGCTTTACGACCTGACCACCCTCCAGCGCGACGCCAACCGACTGCTCGGCTTTACCGCGCAGCAGACGCTGGACTATCTGCAATCGCTGTATGAAAAGAAACTCTGCACCTATCCCCGCACCGACAGCCGGTTCCTAACAAACGATATGGAAGGAACTGTTCCGGCGCTTGCATCCGTTGCCGCCACGATCTGCGGCGCGGATGTTCCAGAAAAGCTCAACGCCGGTCAGGTCTGCGACAGCGCGAAGGTCAGCGACCACCACGCCGTCGTTCCCACCTCCGGCGCGGGCAAAGCGGACTGTTCCGCGCTGCCTGCCGGGGAGCGTGAAATCCTGCGGCTCGTTTCCCGGCAGCTTCTCTGCGCGGTCGGCAGTCCGCACCAATACGCCGAAACCGCCGTCATGCTGGACTGCGCCGGGTACGGATTTGCCGCCAAGGGCAAGACGATACTCGTTCCGGGCTGGAAAATCTATTTGCAGGAACAGGCCGACAAGCCCCTGCCCGAACTGGAAGAGGGACAGGACATCGCTGTTTCCTCTGTTTCCGTCAAAGAGGGCAAAACCTCGCCATCCAAGCACTACACGGAGGATACGCTTCTTTCCGCAATGGAAACGGCGGGTGCGAAAGAGATGCCTGACGACGCGGAGCGCAAGGGCCTCGGCACCCCCGCCACCCGCGCGGCCATTTTGGAAAAGCTCGTTACCACCGGATTCGTGGAACGGAAAAAGGCCAAGAAAACCGTCAATCTCATCCCGTCACAAGTCGGCGTGTCGCTCGTCACCGTCCTGCCGGAACAGCTTCAATCCCCGCTGCTGACCGCCGAATGGGAAAACCGGCTCAAACAGGTGGAGCACGGCGAACTGGAGCCGGACGCCTTTATGAACGGGATTTGTTCCATGCTCCGGGAGCTGGTAAAAACCTATGCGCCGGCCAAAGGCGCGGAGGTGCTGTTCCCCTCCGGGCGCGAGGTAATCGGCAAATGCCCCCGCTGCGGCGGCAGCGTGACCGAAAGCAGAAAAGGCTTTTTCTGCGAAAACGACAGTTGCCAGTTCGGGCTTTGGAAGGACAACCGATTTTTCGCCGCCAAGAAAAAGGTACTGACAAAAGCCGTCGCCGCCGCGCTCCTGAAGGATGGGCGCGTAAGGCTCACCGGTTGCTATTCCGAGAAAACCGGCAAGACCTACGACGCGACGGCGATTTTGGAAGATACCGGGGAGCGCGTGAATTTCAAGCTGGAATTTGATTCAGGGACGAAAAAGCGTGACGGAACATGAAACTTACGAAATATGAGCGGGAGACGATCATCTGCTATAACGAGGAAGAAGCGACGGCCAGCGTTTACACGCACAATAAAAAACTCATTCAAAAGCTCAAACGGCTCTCGGAGAAATACCCCGACAAGGTGAAGCCGGAGCGACTGGAGCATCGAGGGGCCGTCAGCTATCTTGTTCCCAAACGCTGTGTCTCCGTCCGGGAACCGTATAACGATCAGCGGCGCGAAGCTGACAGTTTGAGGGCAAAAACAGCGAAAATACGGCCTCCCGACAGGAGCATACGCTCCGAAAACAAATAATGAGTGCGCTCCCACATAGGTTTATCCCGGCCTGTGCGGGGGCGCGCTTTTTTCGATTCTATGAGCTGCGAAAGGAGCATACTATGGCCGAAAAAAATAAGGAACGGCTGAAAGAAATCACCGACAGCATTGAACAGGGCATCCAAAACCTGTTCCAGAGCGACCGATACGCGCAGTACCTCCGCACCATGTCCCGGTTCCACCGCTATTCCGTCAACAACACCATGCTCATCTTTATGCAGAAACCGGACGCTACCCTTGTAGCCGGGTTCAACAAATGGCGCGACCAGTTCAGCCGGAACGTGATGCGGGGCGAAAAAGGCATCAAAATCATCGCGCCCACGCCGTTCAAAAAGAAAATCGAGGAAGAAAAGCTCTACCCGGATACCAAGGCTCCCGTGCTGGACGCGGACGGCAAGGTCATCATGGAGGAAAAGGAAATCAAAATCCCCATGTACAAGGTCGTTTCCGTTTTTGATGTGTCGCAGACCGAAGGTAAACCGCTGCCGACGCTGGCAAACGATCTCACGGGAAATGTGAAGCAGTATGAAATTTTCATGGAGGCGCTGCGGCGTTCGTCCCCCGTTCCGCTTGCTTTTGAGGCGATGGAGCCGAACACGGACGGCTATTTCAGCGAAAAAGGCCAGCGCATCGCCATTCGGTCGGGCATGAGCGAAGTGCAAATCGTCTCCGCCGCCGTCCACGAGATCACCCACGCCACGCTGCACAACTACGAACAGGACCGGCTTGCCGCTGCCAAGGGCGACGAAACCGCCGAGCCGCCCAAGCCGAAGGACCGGCATACCGAGGAAGTGGAGGCCGAAAGCGTGTCCTACGCCGTCTGCCAGTATTACGGCATCCAGACCGGCGAAAACAGCTTCGGCTATATCGCCACATGGAGCCGTGGCAAGGAATTGCCTGAGCTGCGGGCCTCTTTGGAAACCATCAATAAAACCGCCTCCGGTCTGATCTCCGATATCGACCAAAACTTCCGCGAGGTCCTGAAAGAGTATGATACCGTTCTGGAACAGTTCGCCGGGGACGTGTATCAGTACACGGCCTCCGTCATGGAACCGCCGTTCCCTCTCAACTCCATGAAAGAAGAAGTCCCGGCTACCGTGGAAGATTTGAAAAGCGGTTACGGAAAAGATATCCGTACAGCTATTCTCAATGCCGCCAAGGTCGAGGGCGCGGCGTCCCCGAATGAGCTTCTGCGGCGGCTGGATGAAATCGAAAAAATTTACCCGCCGAGGGAAACCGAGGCGATGTATCTGCTGGACAACGCCGCCTATCTTTATTTGAAGGAAAATGAGGACGGATACGGCTATACCCTTTACGATAAGGAGAGCCTGCGGGAAACGGCAAGCGGGTTTGCCGATGAGGGCGTCAGTTCCATTCCAACCGCTTACGAACAGGCGCTTGTTCTTGAACACTTGGTTCCTGAAACCTCGGAAAAGGTGTCGCTTGACATTCTCAGAGATATCGCCGCCGTGCGTGAACAGGACATACAGGAATATATCCGTAAAAATAATCTGAGCATGGGCGGTCATCAGGACGTCGCGCCGGAGGCACAGGATAACTCCACACCGTCAAAAGAAGCCGGTATGCTGCCGGATGCTCAGGAACTGGCGCTCGACGAATACCCCATGCCGGATTCGGAACTGACCGTGGCCGATCTGGAAGCCTGCGGGTATCTGGACGGCGATCTGCTGCCCCTCTCCAAAGAACGTGCGCTGGAGCTTTTTGAGCAGGACCTCACCGTTTACATGATTGAGAACGGCGGGGCAAGCATGGCGTTCGACCCGGATGAGATTCAGACCCACAGCGGCCTGTTTGCCGTGAGCCGCGAGGAATGGGAGGACAGCCGGGAGTTTTCCTCTGCCATAGAGGACCGGATGAAGCATCAGGAACAGCGGGAAACCGCTTTTCTGAAAACTTCTCAGGACGCTTTCGCCATCTATCAGGTGAAGGGCAACGACGAGCTGCGCGACATCCGGTTTGAGCCGCTCAGTTGGCTGGAATCCAAGGGTATTTCCGTGGATCACGGCAACTATGATATTGCCTATACCGCTCCGCTTACCGATACCGGCAGTACGGATGATAGGCTGGGGGCATTGTGGGATCGGTTCAATAACGATCATCCCGCCGATTATCACAGGCCGAGCCTGTCCGTCAGCGACATCATTGCTTTAAAGCAGAACGGCGTTGTATCCTGTCACTATGTGGACAGCTTCGGTTTTCAGGAGATTCCGGCCTTTCTTAAGCCGGAAAACTACCTGAAAAGCGCGGAAATGTCGATGGAGGACGATTACGACATGATCGACGGCATCATCGACAACGGAAAAAATCCCACCGTCGCGGAGCTGGAACAGCAGTCCAAAACCGGTCAGCCGATCTCCCTTCTGGAGCTTGCCGAGGCGTCTCGGCGGGAAGACGACGAAAAGAAAAAGTCCGTCGTGGAACGGCTCAGAAATCAGCCGGTCAGCCGGGAACACAAAAAAACAGCGCCCGACAGAGGCGCGGAAATGGAGCGGTGATATGTTTACCAATGATGAAATCAACCTGATGTGCATTTACAACACCGGGACGCGGGAGGGCCTGATCGCGGAGCTGACGCATATGCGCGGCTATCTAGGCGCGGAGGAAACGGAGCTTCTGGCTCTGACGGATTCCGCGTTGGGAAAACTCCGGAGCATGAGTAACGAAGAATATACCGCGCTTGATCTGTTCCCGGACTTTGACGATGAGGCTGAATCATAGTTTTATGTTCCCGGTGACTTTTTCCTAAATGTGCGATATACTGATAGACAGAAATCTGTCGAGCAGGCCGACTTCTATTTCTGTACTACACTTAATTATAAAAGTGCTTTTGCTTGGAGATAGATATGATCTACGCTTTTTTGATTTTTGCCAGTTTTATCGCTGCTTTTGTATCGGGCGCTGCCGGTTTTGGTGGTGCCCTGCTTCTGTTGCCGGTAGTAACTGCCTGTGTCGGCGCTGAGGTTGCCGTACCGGTACTAACCCTTGCTCAGCTTATCGGAAACCTCTCCCGTATGGCATTTGGGTTCCGGCAGATCGACTGGAAATCAGTTGGCCTGTTCTGCGTGACGGCGCTCCCGCTGGCCGCTCTTGGCGCGTTTGGTTTTTCTGTGCTTCCCAAAGAGATTGTTACCCGTTGTATCGGTGGGGTTCTGATTGTCCTTGTACTGATTAAGGTGGTTAGGAAATTAGAGTTCAAGAACGGCAAAAGGGCTATGCTGATCGGCGGCGCGGCTACCGGCCTTCTGTCCGGCCTTGCCGGAAGCGGCGGGCCAATTGGGGCGGCAGCATTTCTGACTCTTGGACTGCCACCCGTTGCTTATATCGCTAGTGAGGCCACAACCGCCACGGCCATGCACATTCTAAAAACAGTCATATACAGCAAGCTGGTTGGCCTTAACCTGCAAGCGCTACTTACAGGTCTTGCCATGGGTGCGGCGATGGTGATTGGAACGTTTGCAGCAAACCGCGTAATAAAGAAAATGGAGAAGGGAAAGTTTCAAAACTATGTTGCTGTGTTGCTCTGCGTTGTGGGTGCATACATGCTGATATTCGGAGGATAACGGATGAACCTGAAGGAACGGGCAAAAAAGCTCAAAACAGATATTCCGGCATTATTCATTGCCATGAAAAAGAAAGAAACTCCCATTACGGCAAAAATTGTAGCCGGACTTACTGTTGTTTACGCTTTGTCTCCCATAGACTTAATTCCTGATTTTATTCCGGTATTGGGCTATCTGGACGATGTTATTCTGTTGCCCTCGTTGGCGGCACTTGCCATACGGCTGATACCTCCAGAGGTCTTTGACAAATGCCGAGAGGAAGCGGATGGCCTTTGGACGGGTGGAAAACCGAAAAAATGGTATTTTGCCTTACCCATTGTGTTATTGTGGCTTCTGATCATGTATTTGATTATCAAAGCAATATGGTTTTAGGTTGATCCGACCGGATAAAATGACAAGTTCCAAGTTATAAACAATATAGAACACAATGCTTTTCTATTAAAGAGCAGCCTTCGGGCTGTTCTTTTTTTACCCATGACACCGAAAGGAGGATTTTTTACTATGCCGAGTAATGTGCAGGTTCTGGCGCAGATGGCCGACCACACGGCGACACAGATCACTGCCAGTCACGAAAGCTGGACGGATTTTCTGAAAACCACCGCGCGGCTCTACAAATACCCGTACCACGAACAGCTTATGATCTACGCCCAGCGCCCCGACGCGACGGCCTGTGCCGGTTATGAGATCTGGAACGAAAAAATGCGCCGGTACGTCCGGCGCGGCAGAAAAGGGATCGCCCTCATCGACGCATCCGGCGACAAGCCGAGAATCCGGTATGTCTTCGATATTTCCGACACGGGTAGCCGGGAAAATTCCCGCCGTCCATACCTTTGGGAGTACCGCCCGGAGCATGAGGATACGGTTGCGGCGGCGCTGGAACAGGAGTACGTCGTTTCCGGCGAAAAAGGTTTTGCCGACCAGTTGGAGCAGATCGCCGGACAGTTGGCGAACGAATATTGGCAGGAGCATCAGTACGACATTCTCCACACCGTTGACGGCAGTTTTTTAGAGGAATATGATGAGTTCAACATTGGGGTGCAGTTTCGAAGCGCCGCCGCCATCAGCATCACCTATGCGGTCTTGTCCCGCTGCGGCCTCGACCCCGACGAATACTTTGAGCATGAGGACTTTCTGAGTATTTTCGATTGCAACACGCCCGATACCGTCGCCGCCCTCGGCTCGGCGGTCAGTGAAGCAAGCGAACGGGTGCTGCGGCAGATCGAAGTCACCGTCAAAAATCAGGAACGCGAACATCTCGCGGAAAGGAGCGCCACACATGGAGAACAACCTGACTTACAGCCGGAACGGGGATTACCTGATTCCCGATTTGACGATCACGGAGCCGACGGAGAGCATCGGCAAATACGGGAGGATGCGGAAAAATTACCTGAAGGAGCACCGTCCAGTCCTGTACAGCAGCCTGCTGCTGTCGGAGAAGCTGTACCCGCACCTGTTGGAGATCGAGCGCACGGCGACGGCGCGGCTGGAACGCACGATGCCGGAACTGATGAGATCGGCAGGCGTGACGGAGAGCCTGAAAGCCTCCGACCCGATGCGCTGGGTGGGCCTCATGAACAGCCTGAAAGCGCAGGCCGAGGAAACGATTCTGACGGAGCTTATCTACAGCTAAGTTTCTTTCCGTCGGAGCAGGAACAGATACAGCGGATTGATGCAGCGGAGAGCGAAAAGCCCTCCGCTTTTTCTGTACCCGTGCCGCAGAAGCCGGAAAAGCGCAACACGGCCCAAGCCGACATTGACGCCGCCATTCAGGAATGGAACGGCGACATCAAGAGCAAACACGCCGTTGCCGAGTATATGCGGGAACACGCCCGCGACAAGGATACGGCGGCGTTCCTGCGCGCCGAGTACGGCGACGATCTTCCGGCCTTTCCCGTGACCGAGGGCGGCACCTCAACGGATTTGCCGTGGCCAAAGGTGCAGCGGTGCATCGCCCAGCTCATTCGGGAGGAACGTTTTTTCACACAGGAAGAACAGACAGCGCCCAATCTGAGCGGCCAGCCGATCACCCGCACCGGCGACACCATCACCATCGGAAACGGTGATGCCTCCCATGAAGTGGACGTGACGCTCACCGACGAGCAGTGGACGGCGTTACAGCGAGAGGTTCCCGACAGCTCCGCAATCCAGCCTCCCTACAAGGTGGGCGATACGGTATATCTGGACGATAAGCCCTTTGAAATTACTGAAATCGGAGACTATGACATTCAGCTCCGCGACCCGGCGCTTACCTATCCCATCTTCCGCGCCGAAAGCCGGGAGAACTTTGAAAACCTGCTGCGCCGGGATTCCCGGAACGGTCCTATTACGGAGTTTCTGGCTGCGAACTTGGGACACACGGACGCCGATCTGCGGGAGGCCCTGACCTCCGGCCTGCTGGAACAGCGGGACAAGGAAAATATCGCGGGATATTTTCGTGAAAATGAGGGCAACACCCGCGTGGCCCAGCGCCTTTCCGACACCTACGCCGGAACTTCCGAAACGATGGAGCTGACCACCTGCGAGACGGCGGATCTCTTTGCCACCACCACGGGTTTCGAGGTCAATATCCACGACAAGTTCAACAGCAAGCGGAGCGCTCAGTGGGGAGAAATTGCTCCTATCCTCCGCGCCCTGTATCAGCGGGAGCAGGACGGTTTTTCTCATGAGCCGGTCCTGCGGGAGCCTGCAAATCTCGCGGGCAAACCATCCTATCAACCGGGCGATCACGCAGTGCTGGATTACGGCGGTCAGGAGTTGTCCGGCACCGTTGGGTACGTCGGGGAAAAGGACGTGCGCATCGACACCGGCCCCTATTCGTGGAGCCATGAGGTGGTCAGCCGCGACGCCTTTGAAAACGGCATCCGGCAGGATGAACGCAACGCCGCACTGTTTACGCCGGAGCAGCCCGCCGCCGAAAACTTTCGTATCACCGACGATCATTTGGGCGAGGGCGGCGCAAAAACCAAGTACGGCTTTAATATCGCGGCCATCCGTACTCTGAAAACCATTGAGGCCGAGGGCCGCACGGCAACGCCGGAGGAACAGAAAACTCTCTCTCGCTATGTCGGCTGGGGTGGCATTCCGCAGGCGTTCGACCCGGACAACACTTCGTGGACAAAGGAGTATACCGAACTGGTCGGCGCGCTGATTGCCGAGGAATACGAAATGGCACGGGCCTCCACCCTGAACGCCCACTACACCAGCCCGACCGTTATCAAGGCCATTTATGAAGCCGTGAGAAATCTGGGTTTTCAGACCGGCAACATCCTGGAACCGGCCTGCGGCGTCGGAAATTTCTTTGGGTTACTTCCCGAAGAACTGTCTGGAAGTCATTTATACGGCGTGGAGCTGGACAGCATCACGGGCCGGATCGCCAAGCAGCTCTATCCGAACGCCAACATCACTGTGGCGGGCTTTGAAACCACCGACCGGAAAGACTTTTTCGATTTGGCCGTGGGCAACGTGCCGTTTGGCAGCTACAAGGTTTCCGACCGGGCCTACGACAAGCTCGGTTTTCCCATTCACGATTATTTCTTCGCCAAAACGCTCGATCAGGTGCGTTCGGGCGGCGTGATCGCGTTCGTGACCAGCCGCTATACGATGGATAAACAGTCGCCGGAGGTGCGGAAGTACATCACCCAGCGCGCGGAGCTACTGGGGGCCATCCGGCTTCCGAACAACGCTTTCAAGGCCAATGCCGGAACCGAAGTCACCACCGATATTCTCTTTCTCCAAAAGCGCGACCGGCCCATCGACATCGAGCCGGATTGGGTGCATCTCGGCCAGACCGAAGATGGAATTCCCGTCAACAGCTATTTTGCCGATCATCCCGAAATGGTGCTGGGGACCGTCAAATGGGACGATAAAATGCACGGCGATAAAAAGGAAACGACGTGCGAACCGTTCCCCGACGCCGATCTTTCCGAACAGCTCCATGAGGCGATTTCCCACCTTCAGGGGCAGATCGAGGAAACGGAGTTGCCGGATCTCGGTGAGAATGAGGAAATTGACGATTCCATCCCGGCAGATCCCAATGTGAAAAACTATTCCTACACCGTCGTAGACGGCAAGGTGTACTACCGGGAGAATTCCCGCATGGTGCGGCCGGAGCTGAACGAAACGGCCAAGGCCCGCGTCATGGGCATGGTGGAACTGCGGGACTGTGTGCAGAAGCTCATCAATCTCCAATTGGATGAATACACAGCAGATGCGGCGATTTTTCAGGCGCAAGCGGAGCTGAACCGGCTCTACGACGCTTTTTCCGCAAAATACGGCCTCATCAACTCGCGCGGCAACAGCCTCGCGTTCGCGGAAGATTCTTCGTATTATCTGCTCTGCTCACTGGAAGTGATCGACGAGGACGGGAATTTGGAGCGCAAGGCCGACATGTTCACCAAACGCACCATCCGGCAGCGGAAAATCGTCACGTCCGTGGACACCGCGTCGGAAGCTCTTTCGCTCTCCATCGCGGAAAAGGCGCGGGTGGACATGGACTACATGGCCTCCCTCACCGGCAAGACGCCGGAGGCGCTGGCCGACGAGCTGCGGGGAGTCATCTTCCACGATTTGGGCGAACAGGACCCGGCAAGCGTCCCCAAAGCATTTTATAATCTGGAGAAAATTCCGTTCGTCACAGCAGATGAATACCTGTCCGGCAACGTGCGCCGCAAGCTGCGTCTGGCGAAAGCCCTCGCGGAAATGCGGCCGGACCTCGCGGAGAAAATCGCCCCCAACATCGAGGCGCTGGAAGCCGCCCAGCCCAAGGACCTCAATGCCTCGGAAATCGAAGTGCGCCTCGGCGCGACGTGGATCGACAAAGGGTACATTCAGCAGTTCATGGAAGAACTGCTCAACCCGCCGTCCGGTGTGCGCGACGGCATCCGGGTAAACTATTCCTCGTTTACGGCGGAATGGTCTGTTTCCAATAAAAGCAGCGTCGGCTACAACAACGTGGCGGCTTACGTCACCTACGGCACCGACCGGGCCAACGCCTACCGGATTCTGGAGGACAGCCTAAATCTCCGGGACACACGGATCTACGATACCGTCGTTGACCCGGACGGCAAGGAGCGCCGCGTCCTCAATTCCAAGGAAACCACCCTCGCCCAGCAGAAACAGCAGGCCATCAAGGATGCTTTCCGCGACTGGATCTGGAAAGACCCGGAGCGGCGTCAGACCCTGACAAAAAAATATAACGAGCTGTTCAATTCCAGCCGCCCTCGTGAATACGACGGTCGGCATCTTGTATTCCCCGGCATGAACCCCGAAATCAAGCTGCGGGAGCATCAATTAAACGCCGTGGCGCACCAGCTTTACGGCGGGAACACGCTGCTGGCGCATGTGGTAGGCGCGGGCAAAACCTACGAAATGATCGCCGCCGCAATGGAGGGCAAGCGGCTGGGACTGTGCCAAAAATCCCTGTTTGCCGTCCCGAACCACCTGACGGAGCAGTGGGCCTCCGAGTTTCTGCGGCTGTATCCCTCGGCCAATATCCTCGTCACCACCAAAAAAGATTTTGAAAAACGCAACCGCAAGAAATTTTGTGCACGAATCGCCACCGGCGATTACGATGCGATCATCATGGGACACAGCCAGTTTGAAAAAATCCCCGTCTCTCTGGAACGCCAAAAGCGGCTCATTCAGGAGCAGATTTGGGAGATTGAAAACGGGCTGGAAGAACTCAAAGACAGCGGCGCGGAGCAGTTTACCATCAAGCAGTTGGAGCGTACGAAAAAGGGGCTTGAGGCCCGGTTGAAACGCCTCAACGACAACTCCCGCAAGGATGATGTCGTGACCTTTGAGCAGTTAGGCGTAGACCGTCTGTTCGTGGATGAGGCGCACAACTACAAAAACCTGTTTCTCTACACCAAAATGCGCAATGTGGCGGGCCTTTCCACCACCGACGCGCAGAAGTCCAGCGACATGTTCCTGAAATGCCGGTATCTCGACGAGATCACGCACAGCCGGGGCGTCGTGTTCGCCACCGGGACGCCGGTCAGCAATTCAATGACGGAATTGTATACGATGATGCGCTACCTCCAATATGAAACCCTGAAAGAGCGGAACCTCGTCCATTTTGACTGCTGGGCCAGCACGTTCGGGGAAACCGTGACGGCCATCGAGCTGGCCCCGGAAGGGACCGGCTACCGGGCGCGGACGCGCTTTGCCCGGTTCTACAATCTGCCGGAGCTGATGCTGCTATTCAAGGAGGCGGCGGACATCAAGACCGCCGATCAACTCAACCTTCCCACGCCGACGCCGGTGTACCACAACGAAGTCGCGCAGCCCTCGGAAATCCAGAAAGAAATGGTGAAAAAGCTCTCGGAGCGCGCCGCCGCCGTTCACTCCGGTAACATCGACCCGCATTTGGACAACATGCTCAAGATTACGTCGGACGGACGCAAGCTCGGCCTCGATCAGCGCGTTATCAATCCCATGCTCCCCGACAATCCCAACAGCAAGGTCAATCTGTGCGTCAACAACGTTTTCCGATTCTGGCACGACGGGCTGGATAAAAAGCTGACCCAGCTTGTTTTCTGCGACATTTCCACGCCCAAGGGCCGCGCCGCCGCCAAGGAAAACCGGGCGGTCCGGGCGGGGGGAAAACTCGCGGGCGGCACGGAGCTTCACGCCTTGCAGGACGCTACGCCGGATGCCGACGCCCCGGAAGCGTTCAGCGTTTACTCGGACATCCGCGACAAGCTCATCGCACGGGGCGTCCCCGCCGGTGAAATTGCGTTCATCCACGACGCCGATACCGAAGTCAAGAAAAAGGAGCTGTTCGCAAAGGTGCGCGCCGGACAGGTGCGCGTCCTGATGGGCAGTACTGCCAAGATGGGGGCCGGGATGAATGTGCAGGACCTCCTGATTGCTTCCCACGATCTGGACTGTCCGTGGCGTCCCGGCGATTTGGAACAGCGATCCGGTCGCATCATCCGGCAGTACAACATCAACCCCGAAGGACACATTTTCCGTTACGTCACCGAAGGGACATTCGATTCGTACCTCTGGCAAACTGTGGAAAATAAGCAGAAATTTATCTCGCAGATCATGACCAGCAAAAGTCCTGTCCGCTCCTGCGAGGATATTGACGAGACGGCGCTTTCC